>NZ_JBFJWS010000004.1:0-60351 GCF_041623545.1 Zhongshania sp.
TACATTGCCATCGGTATTTCTGGCGCGATCCAGCATTTGGCTGGTATGAAAGACTCTAAAGTCATTGTTGCTATCAACAAAGACGAAGACGCGCCGATCTTCCAGGTTGCGGATTACGGACTCGTTGCTGACTTGTTCAATGCAGTACCTGAGTTAGACTCTGCGCTTTAAGCAGTAGTAAGCTCTAAAAAAGCCCGGTTTTACCGGGCTTTTTTTTGCCTAAGCAAATTCGGGGACGGGTAAATCAGCCACTAATCCTTGTCTCTTTGAATGCAAAATGTAAAGCTTCACAGAAGCCTACTGGCCATCAGTGATTGGATTTAATGAGGAATGGACGATGAAACAGTTGTTGTGTGCGTTAGTTTTTTTGCTGCCCCTTAGTGGCCTAAATGCAATGGATCTGAAGGCGGATCACTCAAGTCTGAGTTTTGCCACCGTTAAAAATGATGCGATTGCGGAAACCATGAGCTTTTCAAGCCTCGCGGGTAATATTGACGAGCAGACTGGTAAGGCTGAGATTGTTGTTGGCCTAAATAGCATCGTCAGCGGTATTGATATTCGCAACGAAAGAATGCGCAAATATTTATTCGAAACGGATAAATTTCCTGCTGCGACGTATTCCGCAATTGTCGATGTTCCAGCGCTAAAGGCGATGGCGGTTGGCGAACAGAAAACAATGAAACTGGCGGGAGCACTCGTTATGCATGGCACTAGTGCACCGATGAGTTTTGAGGTCATCGTCACTAAGCGTGATGATGGAATGTACCATGCCATCACGGTCAGCCCCAGTTTTGTTAATACTAAGGACTTCGGCTTGATCGCTGGTGTTGCCAAATTGCGCAGTTTAGCGGGCTTGAAAAATATTGGTTTGATTGTACCCGTTAGTTTTTCGGTAATGTTTCAGTAAAGCACGAGAAAACTTAGCGGCGGGACTTAATCCCGTCGCAGTTTGTCAGATATACCAATAGGCGTAGGGTAGTTTAAAACCACAATATAAGATGACACCACAAAACTAATAATGGCGGTAGCCTGAATCAAATGCGATGCCTCTCGGCCGATTAAGGCCATCTCCGTGGCAACATAGGCAATCAATAGTGAGAATTCACTGATTTGTCCCATCCTGAACCCCAAATCCCAAGCCAGTTTCTTAGTTTCACTCATGCCATGAATTAGAAACCGAAAGATAATCGGCTTAAGGACTAGTACTAAAGCGGCTAGAATTGACGCGGGCACGATAATTTCGCTCAGTAAGCCTAAATCGAATCGCGCGCCTAGCGAAAAGAAAAACAGAATCAAAAAGAAGTCCCGCAAAGGTTTGAGGTTAATCGCGATATATTGCGAAATCGGGCTGGTGGCGAGGCTTATTCCACCCAGAAAGGCGCCAATTTCAGCCGATAAGCCTAAGGCGTGGGCGGCCTCGGTCATACCGAGACACCAGCCAATGGCGAGTAGGAAGATATATTCGTGAAACCGATCAAAGCGGCTTATTAGCGGTAATAAGACAAAGCGAACCGATAAAAACGCAAAAGCAACAAGGGCTGGTAGCGAGACAAGTGTTTTAAACAGATTGGCGCCGGAAAACTCGCCCATGCCCATACTGAAGAGAATGATCAGCACAAAAATAGCAATTAAATCCTGCAGCAGTAACAAGCCAACCATGAGCTCGCCAGTATGGCGGTGGTGCAGGGCAGTGGTCGGCAGGAGCTTAATACCAATGATAGTACTGGAAAACATCATGGCCGCCCCGACCACAAGTGCCTCATTATTGTTAAAGCCAAAACTCACCGCGAGTCCGTAGCCAATTGCGGCGAATGCTAAAGAGCTCACCACGGCAACAATGGTCGCTTTTTTTAATGTGGCCAGCAGCGCTTTTGGCTGCATATCTAAGCCGAGTAAAAACAGCAAAAAGATGATGCCAAACTCAGCAATCTCAGCTAATAAGTTTACATCGGTGACCCAGCCACTGCCGTAGGGGCCAATAATAGCGCCTAGGGCAATATAGGCAATCAGCAAGGGTTGGCGAGTGAACAAAGCGATGGACGCTAATACTGCCGCACCGCTGAAGATTAAGAAAAACGACGATGTTAGACTCGCTTCCACAATTGTACCTCTTGGTGGTGCGACTTAGCGTTCATAATCACATAGGGGCCGCTTGCGAGACAATAGTCGCGCAGTTTATTAAGTTTTATAACGTAAAATGCCGCCAATATGGCGGCATTTTACCCACTCCGTACCGTCTTAACGGCGGCGGAAGATAGGGAGTGCCTGATCTATTGATGGCTGGTAGGCGTCGCTGAAATCATTAAAGCTGGCAAGCGCCTCGTCAAGTTCATCGCTCTGTAGCGCAAAACTAGTAAAACCACAGCGCTTCAAAAAATATAGCTGATCCCGCATGAAGTCGCCAATCGCACGGAGTTCACCGCGAAAACCGTGCTGCTCGCGCAACTCTCGGCCATAGCTAAAGCCTCGGCCATCAGCAAATTTGGGGAAGTCGACGGCGATCAACGCGAAGTCCTTTACGTCTTCGCCCAAAAGTTTTGGGGATTCATCGCTGGCTAAGAATACAGCAACATCGCCTAGTGCGAGCAATGCATCCTTCTGCGTTTGCCATAGGCTTAGCGGCACGATATAGCCACCGCTAGCAGGTAAACTGTCAGTGTCGCGCCAAACCTGCCAGCTATCCTCAACAACATTGAGGTCTTTAATAATCTTAGGCATATGCACGCTCCTTAAAGGGGTCAATACCAACGCGGCGGAAGGTGTCTAAAAAGCTTTCTTCCGGCTGGCGAAGTGAAACAAAGGTTTCGAGTACTTTCTCGATCACAGTAGGCACTTCATCTTGCGCGAAGGAGGGGCCAAGTATTTTGCCAATCGAGGCGTCTAAGCCCTGGCTGCCACCAAGGGAAACCTGATAGAACTCCTGGCCTTTTTTGTCTACACCGAGAATACCAATATTGCCAATGTGATGATGACCGCAGGCGTTCATACAGCCAGAGATATTGAGTTCAATCTCGCCAAGGTCATAAACATAATCTAGGTCTTCAAAGCGCCGTTGAATAGCTTCGGCGATAGGGATAGATTTGGCATTAGCCAATGAGCAGAAATCGCCACCGGGGCAGCAAATAATGTCGTTTAAGGTGCCGACTACCGGGGAGGCCACTTCGAGCTCAATCAACTCTTTCCAAAGTGCCAATAAATCTTGCTGACGAACATCCGGCAGCACAATATTTTGCTGGTGGGTGCTGCGAATTTCGCCAAAACCGTAGCGCTCGCCCAAATCGGCGATCACTTCTAGCTGTTCAGCGGTAACATCACCAGGGGCAATGCCCGTGGTTTTTAGCGCCAAGGTCACAATGCGGTAACCGCTCACTTTGTGAGCGTGGGTATTGTGCTGCAACCAGCGGGCAAAGTCGGCGTTTTCCAATGCCAGCGCCTGCATGTCTTGCTGGGGCAGTGATTCATAGGCTGGTGGCTGAAAGAAAGACTGCGCACGGCTTATTTCTTCATCGGTTAGGCTTAGCGCGCCATCTTTAATATGCGCCCATTCCTTTTCAACCTCGGCTTTAAATGCGTCAGCGCCCATGGCGCGCACCAAAATTTTAATTCGTGCTTTAAACTTGTTGTCACGGCGACCAAGCTGGTTGTAAACCCGTAAAATCGCTTCAAGGTAGGTCAGTAGATGTTTGGGCTCAAGGGCTTCATGTATCACGCTGCCGATAACGGGGGTTCGGCCTAGACCGCCGCCCACAATAACTTTAAACGCGGTGTTGCCAGCGGCATCTTTAACAATTTGCAGGCCAATATCGTGGACCATAACCGCAGCGCGGTCAGTCTCGGAACCACATACCGCAATTTTGAATTTGCGAGGTAAAAACGCAAACTCAGGGTGGAAGGTCGACCATTGGCGAATAATTTCGCAGTAGGCGCGGGCGTCTTCAACTTCGTCAGCCGCGACGCCAGAGAACTGGTCAGCGGTTACATTACGAATACAGTTGCCGCTGGTCTGCACAGCGTGCATTTCTACTTCAGCAAGTTCTTCCAGAATGTCGGGCACTTCTTCTAGCTTGGGCCAGTTCAGCTGCACATTTTGGCGCGTACTAATATGGGCGTAGCCCTTGTCATATTTGCGTGTAATAGAAGCTAATTTGCGTAGTTGCTCAGCATTCAGAGTGCCGTAGGGCACCGCGATTCGTAGCATGGGTGCAAGGCGCTGAATATAGAGGCCATTTTGCAAACGCAAAGGCAGAAACTGCTCATCGCTAATTTTGCCTGCGAGATAGCGCTGGGTTTGGTCGCGGAACTGCGCAACACGCTGACTGACAAGCTGACGGTCAAATTGGTCGTAAGCGTACATAGGAACCTTTGTCGTAAGTGTTTTGGCGGGTCAATAATGCTATATAGGCAGTAAAATCCATGCATTCGGTGGGCATAGAGCTAATAGCTGCAGTTTGTAGCGGCCTAATGGTAAAGATAAAGTGGGGTTTTCGCTAACGAATTTTCTGGGTAATGCTTACGCGTAGGGTCGATAAGCCACAATCTTGGGTATAAATTAGCTCAACGGTGACCGAAATTCTTGTTACAATGCGGCCTGAATTTTAGCGCCGATCTACGGCCCCAATAATCTACCCATACCAAGAGGCTTCCATGTCTGATCATACGTCTGAGCAAACCGAAGAGCAACGCGGCGATAACTTCGCTGACGCCTGCGCCGCCATCGCTATATTGAGCATTGTTGTGGGTACTGCAGTGTACTGGCTGTCGGGAATGCCGTCTTAATCGCTTGTTTCATAACTACTCTGACTGACCTATGGCGTGTTTATCAAACACGCCATCTAGCTTAATATTCGCAAAAATCGGTCCCTCGTTTGTCATGGTTACCCATGTAATATGGTCGCCACGGCCAGCGCCGTCTTTTAACCAGACTCCGCCCGTAGTCCCCATATCAATGTAATCTCGCCCATAGCGCTCGGTGTAGGAGTAGTAGTGTTCGTGCCCCGCGATTACGCTGTAATTGCGATCTTGTAGCATGGTTTCTATTTCTGCAAACTCGACGCTGCTGTATTGCCACGCAGGCTTGTGCATTAATAATATGGTCCAGCGCACGCTCTTGTGTTGTTTTAGGGTAACGCGAATAAAATCAAGCTGATTTTGACTGATAGCAGCTGAGCCAGGCAACGATACAGGGGGCCGCTGCCTTGCCATCTGTAGCAAGCGTTTTTGAGTTTCTTGTGGTGCCGTAGCCATTAATTTTTCTAGCCTAATCTGGCTCGCAATAAGCTCATCGGCCATTTCAACGGCGGGGTCCTCGGTGCTTAAGGAGAGGAACAGCACGTCGCGGTAGAGAAATGCATAATAATCGCGCCCCAAACGCTGTTGCCAGACCTCCAGCATAAGGGCGTTACTTATATCGTGATTACCTGCCGTGTAAAAAAAGGGCATTTCTAATAGGCTAATTGTGTTCTCAACATCCTGCCACTGACGATTTATTTCGTCGAGGTCTTCGCTATACCCTTCAATAAGGTCGCCGACGCAGAGAACAAACTCCGGCCTCAGCAGGTTTATTTGCGATATTGCACGGCGGAATACCCCAGGCCTGTGGCCGCCGGTGCGGTCGCCAATTACAACAAACTGGAATTCATCAGGATCGTTAAGAAACGGTAGTTGAGTTTTGGGGATATCGGTATCTAAAAATACGGGTGGCCCGCTTACGCCAGCGCAGGCACTGACAAGTAAGACAATGAAGCTTGCTGCTATTAGCAGGGCGAATTTTCGAGGCGACATATTTTGCCCTCTGCGTATTTTTAGGCTGCTAATTTGATCGTCGCTTAGCGCCTGTGAAACACCATCTCGTGCAATTACTGCACACACCGGGGTAATTGACGTTGCGACTACCGAGCATTTACTGATTTACAGCATAGTCGATTGTGGGGAAGGGGTATTCGTTAGCGGAAACTGCCGATAGGGGACTTTGCGGAGTTTCAGCTGGCCTGCTTCAGTACTAGCTGGACAATAGTAAACACCGTAGCGATAAACACGCCCACAAAAATAAGCGCAGTTATCACGTAATTGCGGAAACGACCGTGTTTAAAGTCACGTTCGCGATTGCGGCTACTTTGCACCCCAAAAGCGGCAGAGATAATACTGCCGATAACGGCTAATGGGCCTGGCTTGCTCGCAGGGCCTTGGTCGGGCAGATCTTGCTTGCTGTCGTCGTTCATCCGGCAATTCCTCTCCGACATTGCATCTCTAGTGAAGTACCCCAAGGGCCTCCGAGCTAGCTTAAGCCATCTCGGGGGCGCCTCGTGTTGCTTTGCCGCTAGGGATCGTAATCCAGGTTTGGTGACAGCCAGCGCTCCATGGTTTTCATCTCCATGCCTTTGCGGGCAGCAATATCCTCAACTTGATCCTTGCCGATTTTACCGACCGCAAAGTAGCGTGACTCAGGGTGGGAGTAATAGAAACCACTTACCGCGGCGGCGGGATGCATTGCTAAGTGCTCGGTGAGAATAATTCCAGTTTCACTGGTCGCATTGAGCAAGCGGAACAGGGTTTCCTTCTCGGTGTGGTCAGGGCAGGCAGGGTAGCCTGGCGCAGGCCGTATGCCGCGATATTTCTCTTTGATTAGCTCCTCATTGCTGAGATTTTCGTCGCTGGCGTAAGGCCAGTATTCCTTGCGCACACGCAAGTGCAGGTGTTCAGCAAAAGATTCTGCCAAGCGATCCGCGAGTGCTTTCACCATAATGGCGCTGTAGTCGTCGTTGGCGGCGACAAATTTTTCTGCTAGTTCGTCTGCGCCTAAGCCCGTCGTCACCGCAAAGCCGCCAATGTAGTCGGTTTTGCCGCTGTCCGCCGGAGCAATATAATCGGCCAAGCTCATATGGGGCTTGTCGTCTGGCTTTTGGGCCTGCTGGCGAAGCTGATGCAAAACTTCCAATGGCGCGGAGCCGTCTGGGTTCATGACCGTGATGTCATCTGCACCGCTGCGCTGGGCGGGCCAGAAACCGATAATGCCGTTTGCCTTCAGCAGCTTTTCGTTAATGAGGCGGTCGAGCATACGCTGGCCGTCATCAAACAAATTACGCGCGGCCTCGCCGACGGTTTCATCATCGAATATTTTTGGGTATTTACCTGCTAAGCCCCAAGATATAAAGAAGGGCGTCCAGTCGATGGTTTCCCGCAGGGTTTCAAGGGGGTAGTCCTCGAATGTACGAGTGCCTAAGAAAGTTGGTGCTGGCGGCGTGTAATTGGCCCAGTCGGTGACAAAGGCATTCGCGCAGGCCATTGGGTAGGTTAATAAGCGCTTTTTGCCCTGACTGCCGGCACGGCGCGCGCGAACACGCTCGTATTCGTCTTTGCGCTCGGCAACAAAATCGACCTTCATGTCCTCACTGATTAGCTGGGTAGCAACCGCGACGCTGCGCGAGGCATCCGGCACATAGACCACGGCATCGTTCTGGTATTTGGGCTCAATCTTAACCGCGGTGTGGGCTTTTGATGTTGTCGCGCCGCCGATCATCAGAGGAATAGTGAAGCCCTGACGCTGCATTTCACTAGCCACGTGCACCATTTCGTCTAAAGACGGCGTGATTAGACCACTCAGGCCAATAATGTCGACTTTCTCACGCTTGGCGGCTTCCAGAATCTTATCGCAGGACACCATTACGCCGAGATCGACGACCTCGAAATTATTGCATTGCAAGACTACGCCCACGATATTTTTGCCGATATCGTGGACATCGCCTTTGACGGTGGCCATCAAAACCTTGCCATTCGCTTTCGCGCCAACGGCTTTACTGGCTTCAATAAAGGGGTTGAGGTAGGCCACGGCCTGCTTCATTACCCGCGCAGATTTAACGACCTGGGGCAGGAACATTTTGCCGTCGCCGAATAAATCGCCCACCACGTTCATGCCATCCATCAGCGCGCCTTCTATGACGTCGATGGGTTTAACCGCGGCGGCGCGGGCGATTTCGGCATCTTCTTCTATATACGTCGAAATACCTTTTACCAGCGCGTGCTCTATGCGTTTCTCTACTGGCCATTCCCGCCAAGTTAAGTCTTCTTTGTTCTCCGCGGTAGAGCCATCGCCACGGTATTTATCGGCAATATTCAGCAGGCGCTCGGTGCTGTCATCCCGACGGTTAAGAATAACGTCTTCAACGTGATCCCGGAGTTCCTTTGGTAAATCGTCGTAAATCGCCAGTTGGCTGGCATTAACGATACCCATGTCCATGCCGGCTTTAATCGCGTGATAGAGGAATACCGAGTGAATCGCTTCGCGTACCGGATTATTGCCCCGGAAGGAGAAGGACACGTTCGATACGCCGCCCGACACCATAGCGAAGGGCAGTTCTTTTTTGATGTAGGCTGTGGCTTCAATGAAATCAACGGCGTAGTTGTTGTGTTCTTCAATACCAGTGGCCACGGCAAAAATATTTGGGTCGAAAATAATGTCCTGGGGCGGAAAACCGATCTCATTAACGAGGATTTCATAGCTGCGCTTACAGATTTCAGCTTTACGCGCAAAGGTGTCGGCCTGACCGTCTTCGTCAAAGGCCATGACTACGACCGCTGCGCCGTACTTCATACAGGCGCGGGCGCGCTCACGGAATTCGTCTTCGCCTTCTTTCATTGAGATCGAGTTGACGATCGGCTTACCCTGAATGCACTTTAGGCCCGCTTCGATGACATCCCACTTCGAGGAATCGACCATGATCGGTACCCGGCAAATGTCCGGCTCTGCAGCGATCAGGTTTAAAAAAGTGACAATGGCATGTTTGGCATCAAGCATGCCTTCATCCATGTTGATATCGATCACCTGAGCGCCGTTTTCGACTTGCTGACGGGCAACAGAGAGGGCGGCGTCGTAGTCGTTTTCTAGAATTAGGCGCTTAAATACCGCTGAGCCGGTGACGTTGCAGCGCTCACCGACGTTCACAAACAGGGAGCTGGCGTCAATATGAAATGGTTCTAAACCAGAAAGCCGGCAAATAGGTTCGCGCGTAGGCAGGGGGCGGGGAGCAATACCGTCCATTGCCTCGCCAATGGCTTTTATGTGGGCTGGCGTAGTGCCACAGCAGCCGCCGACCAAATTAAGGAAGCCGCGCTGGGCAAACTCCTTTAGCTCACCGTGCATGTCCTCAGGTGTTTCATCGTATTCGCCAAACTCATTGGGCAGGCCAGCGTTAAAATGGCCGCTAAAATAACAGTCAGAAGCCTCACAAAGTTCTTCAACAAAGGGGCGTATCTCGCTGAATCTTCTACCACAATTTGTACCAATGATCAGTGGCTTGGCGTGGGCGATGGAGTTCCAGAAGGCTGTTGGCGTTTGTCCGGACAAGGTGCGGCCACTGGTGTCGGGGAAGGTCACCGAGATCATGATGGGACGTTCGTCACCGGTATCTTCAAAATATTGCAGCACGGCGTAGACGGCCGCTTTGGCGTTGAGACTGTCAAAAATGGTCTCAATCATCAGAATGTCGGCACCGCCGGTAATTAGACCGCGGGTGGCTGCATAGTAATTTTCGACCAACTCATCAAAATTGGTATTGCGAGCACCGGGGTCGTTAACGTCGGGGGAAATCGACGCCGTGCGTGGTGTGGGCCCGATAACACCGGCAACAAAGCGTGGCTTCTCTGGATTTCGCGCGGTTTCAGCATCAGCCACTTCTCGGGCGAGCTCCGCTCCAACCCGGTTTAACTCTTCGGCAATCCCTTGTAAATCGTAATCACCTTGTGCAATTGCCGTTGAATTAAAGGTATTGGTCTCAATAACATCGGCGCCAGCGTCAAGATAGGCTTGATGAATTTCTCTAATCACATCGGGGCGGGTCAGGGTGAGTAGATCGTTATTGCCCTTCAGGTCGGTGTGAAAGTCAGCGAAGCGCGGGCCACGGTAATCAGCTTCCTCCAGCTTATAGCTTTGAATTAAGCTGCCCATGGCGCCGTCAATAACCAGTATTCGGTTTTTGAGCGCGTTGGTAAGTTGGGCGATGCGGGAAGTAGACTGACTCATGAATATCCTGATAATTTTAAACGTAATAAGCAAAAACGCAGCGCGGACTGTGGCCGGCATGGGCTTCGTGGTAAACTACGCAATTCTAACAGATACTCGGCCCAGCATAGAAATTGTTTGGCAAAACAGCGGGATATACAGAGGTTATTATGTCTACAGAAGAAACAGCCGTTAATTTGACGATTACAGAGTCCGCCCAGGACTATCTGGCCGAATTGCTCGAAAAGCAAGACGACGTCATTGGTGTGCGGGTGTTCATTACGCAGCCGGGTACGCCTAAGGCAGAAACGTGTATCGCCTACTGTCGCGAAGGGGATTTAAACGACGCCGACATTATTCGCGATTACCCCAAGTTTAAAGCCTATTTCGATGGTCGCAGCGTGCCCTTTCTCGACGAAGGATTTATCGATTACGCCAGCGACCGCATGGGTGGTCAGCTAACGATAAAGGCACCAAACGCCCGCCTACCAAGGGTTAATGAAGACAGTCCGCTGGAAGATCAGATTAACTACGTGCTCTATAACGAGGTAAATCCGTCTTTGGCTGCGCACGGTGGCGAGGTATCGCTACAAGAGATAACTGAAGATAAATTAGCAGTGCTCAAGTTTGGTGGCGGCTGTCAGGGCTGCGGTATGGTCGACGTGACGCTGAAAGAAGGGGTAGAGAAGACCTTACTTGAAAAAGTACCTGGTCTCGCTGGCGTGAAAGACAGTACCGACCACACGAATACCGATAACGCTTATTTCAAATAGTCATAAGTCTACCGACTGATTCTGACTAACTTCATCCAAACTCGTCCCTTGATCAAGGGGCGAGTGCTCCAAGGATAGCCCCCATGCAACTCCAGCACACACGGACTGAAATTCAGGTGCGTTTTTCTGACCTTGATGTTCTTGGCCACGTTTCTAATAGCTACTACGCCCAGTACTTTGATCTCGCGCGAATCGCCTTTTTTAAGGCGGTTGCCAAGCAATATAGCGGCGAGATACCTAGCCATGTTGTCGCGAGCGTCAAAATGGACATGCTGAAGGAAATTCGCTTTGACCACACCGTTATTGTCGATACTTGGTGCTCGCGAATGGGTAATAAAAGCATGACTATAGAGCATTGTATCTACGGAAACGGCGTGAAAGCGACGACATGTCAAACCGTATTAGTCGGTTTCGATCGCGAAGGCCGCTGCGCTACGGCGCTACCCAGTGAATGGGAGCCCAGTGATATTAGTGCCATTGTGCCTCCGGTTCAGGGCTGAGTCTTGAACTGTTATTGCGGACAAGGCGCTGCTTTTGCTGATTGCTGCGAGCCTTATATTCGCGGCATTCGACAAGCGCCGACAGCTGAAGCCTTAATGCGGTCCCGGTATAGCGCTTTTTGCTGCGGTGAAGCCGATTATCTATTAGCCAGTCTGCACCCGAGTAAACGGGTTTCTGAAAGCCGCGAAAGCCTCGAACAAAGCTTTACTGAAACGCAATGGTGTAGCTTAAGAGTCCTGTCCTGCCGCAGCGGCGAGGCAGGGCAAACCGTGGGCGAAGTTGAATTCGTCGCATTTTACCAAACTGGTATGGAAGTGGGGCAATTGCACGAGCGCTCCCGTTTTGTTTGCGATAGCAATCAATGGCTATACTGTGACGGCGACATATTACCCCCGCTAAAATTAGGGCGAAATGACGAATGCTGGTGTGGCAGTGGCAGGAAACTAAAGAAATGCCACCCTGACTAAGGGACTGTATCTATTCCTTTTTGACCGAGTAGCGACTGATGACAGTAATAAGAGTTTTATCTTATAACGTCCACAAGGGGTTTTGCTCTGCAAACCGCCAGTTTCTGCTTAATCAAATTCGCGACAGTATTCGCAGCGTCGATGCCGAACTGGTTTTTCTGCAGGAAGTGGTTGGCGAAAATAGCCAGCATGCCGAACGTCACGCGGACTGGGTCGATGAGGGGCATTTTGAGTACCTTGCCGACACGGTGTGGCCGCATTATGCCTATGGTAAAAACGCGGTATATGACCACGGCCATCACGGCAATGCCATTCTCAGCAAATACCCCATACTTAGCAGTGAAAACATCGATATCTCGCTATACCGCCGCTCCCAGCGCGGCTTGCTGCTGAGTGTCATTGAACCCGGTATCTACGTTATTTGTGTGCACATGGGGCTACTTGGCTGGGAGCGTCACCAGCAATTTAATTTGCTCACGAAATTAATAAATGCAAAAGTACCCGCCGACGCACCATTGATTATTGCCGGTGATTTCAACGATTGGAGCGGGGCGCTGCATTTACGTTTTAAACACAGCTTGAAATTGCGTGAGGCCTCATTGCAGGCCAATGGTAAGCTTGCTAAAACCTTCCCAGCCAAACGGCCAATATTTCGTTTGGATCGCATTTATTCTCGGGGATTTCAGACTTTATCGGCAAAACCCCTAAATGGCGAGCCATGGCGTTCCCTGTCTGATCACTGTGGACTTTACGCCGAACTCAAGCTGTATTGAGCCATCTTAAGTGGCCGCGGAAAAACTGGAAAGCATCGTGCGGAGCACAAAAAAGCCCCGATAAATCGGGGCATAAAAACCTTGAGCATCAAGGTGTAGAAGCAAAGTTGTTACGCAATGATCTTTATCTTGGATCACTCAAAGAATACAAAAATAAAAAAAGCGCCCGAAGGCGCTTTTTTTACGGCGATGTGAACTCGCTTCGTTTAGCGTGCGCGCTTGGGCAGAACGTCTTTTAAGCGCTCGCGCATGGTTCGCAGCGCGGTCTCGGTCTCGGTCCAACCGATACAGCCATCGGTTACCGACACGCCGTAAGCAAGCTTCGAGAGATCTTCCGGAATGCTTTGATTGCCAGCATTGATATTGCTCTCGACCATTAAGCCGACAATAGAGGTATTGCCCTCGATGACTTGGTTCGCGACATTCTCAATTACCAGCGGTTGTAGCTCAGGCTTTTTACTGGAGTTTGCATGGCTGCAATCGACCATGATATTCAAGGGGATACCGGCCTTAGCTAATTCAGCTTCGCATAGCTTGATATGCACTGAGTCGTAATTTGGGCCTTGGCTGCCGCCGCGAAGCACAATATGGGTATAAGCATTGCCGGTGGTGTGAATAACCGCCACCTGACCTTCGCCGTTAATGCCCAGAAACCGATGCGGTTTAACCGCCGAGCCAATGGCATTCACGGCCACGGTTAAGCCACCGTCGGTGCCGTTTTTAAAGCCTACCGCAGACGACAGACCGCTGGCCATTTCGCGGTGAGTTTGCGACTCAGTGGTACGCGCGCCGATGGCCGACCAAGCAATGCAATCCTGCAAATATTGTGGCGAAATTGGATCGAGGGCCTCGGTGGAGGTCGGCAAACCCAGCTCGCTAATATCCAGTAGTAATTTACGGCCAATGTGCAGGCCTTCTTCAATTTTGAAAGTGTCATTCAAATAGGGGTCGTTGATTAAGCCTTTCCAGCCCACAGTGGTGCGGGGCTTTTCAAAATACACGCGCATAATAATAACGAGGGTGTCGCTGACTTCATCGGCCAGCACTTTTAAGCGCTTGGCGTAATCCATGGCGGCGTCGACATCGTGAATAGAGCAGGGGCCAACAACCACAAACATGCGGTGATCTTTACCGTCGAGAATATCTCTAACGGTGTCGCGGCCCTGGGTTACGATCTCTTTGGCGCGATCGCTCATTGGCAGCGCGGCTTTTAAACGTGCTGGAGTAATCAGCACTTCCTGTGCGGTGACGTTTACATTTTCAATCTTTTTTTCGATGCTAGACATAAGCCTTCCGGTTAGGCGGATAGTATAAAATACGCTAAGCCGACCATTCTAACTGAAAATAGCGGCAATTGAATATCCACGGTGGCTTTGCCTAGGTAAAATACGGCCAAATTCAAGAGAATAGTGTGAATGATGCGAAAATATAGCCATAGCGTGGCGTTGGGGCTGTTAAGTGCCGCGCTATTTACTTGTTCGCTCGAGCTGCTGGCGGAAGAGGAGGCGGCGTTGCCAGTGGTCAAACTGTCACCGCAAATTCGCAGTAGCGCTCCCCAAGGCGAAGCCTACGCCGACTTGGATTGTGCGCAGCTATCCGGCGTAAAAGCAGAATCAGCAGTCCAACAGCGCGCTTTAGCGGCTCGAAAACAACAGTGTCTGGAGCAATACCGGCAGTTTATCCCCAACACAGGTTTGCGTTAATGAGTAAGCAGCGTCACCACATCAACACCTTCAAGCCGGCCAAAAAGCCGAAGCCTGTCCTAGATACAGCCGTACTAAAATTGTATATCGACAGTTTAGCCGATGACGGACGCGGCGTAGCCCGCCACGACAATAAGGTGGTTTTTGTTGGCGGCGCTTTGCCAAAGGAAAGCGTGGATGCCCAATACATTCGCCGCCACAAACGCTATGACGAAGCCAAGTTACTGGCAGTGTCCACGCCCGCCGAGCAGCGGGTAGAAGCCATTTGTCCCGTTTACGAACGTTGCGGTGGCTGCCAGTTACAACATTTGAATTATGTGAGCCAGGTGCACTTTAAACAGCAGCGCTTAGAGCGGGTGTTATCGCATGGTTCTGACGACAAAACGGAAGCCATTTCGCCTTCGGTCATTAGCGACACTGATTTTGGCTATCGGCACCGCGCACGTCTCAGTTACCACAACGGTATTTTGGGCTTCAAAGCACAGGGTAGCCACAACTTAGTTGAAATCGACGGCTGTCCCTTATTGGCAATTGAATTGAATGCCGTGTTAAAGGAAAGCTCGGCCGCAATTAAAGCGTTTCTTGGTGAAAAAGCCACGGCTGAGCTTGTGTTGACCTTGAGCGGTGATCAACGGGTTGCCATCAAGGTAAAGAAAGAAGGCTTTGTCGATTCCAAGCGAAGTGCAGTGTTAGCGGAAAAAATAGCTGCGCCAGCATTCCTGCACAGTATTGAGGGCAGCAAAGGCCCAGCGTGGCGGGGCGAAAACGCCCCTCTTGCTTATCCAGTAAACGCCACGCTTTCGCTGCCATTTCAGCCCGGCGATTTCACCCAGGTGAATATCGCCGTGAATCAAAAAATGATTCAGCAATGTTTAGTCTGGCTGAAACCAGTAGCCGGCGACTTAGTCAGTGATTATTTTTGTGGCTTAGGCAATTTTAGTTTGGCCATAGCGACTGCAGGCGCAAGTGTTATTGGTATTGATGTTGGCGAAGCCATGTTGCGACGCGCGAGTCAGCAGGCAAAAACACTCAACCTTCCGATTGAATACCGTCATGCTGATCTATTCGAGCCTACAAATATTTCCCTAAATGCTGCCAGCCACAAAGTCATTATTGATCCGCCAAGGGCCGGTGCCAAGGCATTGTGTGAGGCTTTGGCCAAGGCAGTAGCCGTAAAATCACTGGTTTACGTATCCTGTGATCCAGCCACCTTGAGTCGAGACTTAGCGATATTACAGAGCGGCGGTTTTGTGGTAGCCGATGCGGTTATGGCGGATATGTTTCCCCAAACATACCATTTGGAAAGCTTGGTTCATCTAACGCGCAACTAGTTACACGTTCGAGCTTATAAGCGATGGGTTTGCCTGATTGTGTTGAGTAGGCCGTTTGCGGCGATTTCAATTTGCTGAATTACACGATCAAAGCTGTGTTCATCGTCATAGAATGGATCGGGGATCTGGGCGTTCCCGTTGTGGTCGCAGTAGTCCATTAGCAGCTTAATTTCGCCGTCATAATCGGCTGGAGCCCAAGCTAGGACGTTGGTGAGATTCATGCGGTCCATCGCAATGACATAGTGAGCCCGATGGTAATCGTGGTCATCGATCTGGCGGGCGATTTGCTGGGTTATATCGTAGCCAGCACGATTTGCGGCGGCAATCGAGCGCGGATCCGGTGACTTGCCAAGGTTAAAAGCCGCTGTACCACAGGAGTCAACGCTGATTTTGTCCGTCAAGCCCGCGTCAAGCACGTATTTTTCAAGTATTCCCTGGGCAGCCGGCGAGCGGCAGATATTGCCGAGGCAGACGAAAACAACATGGATTGGCATGCAAATCTCAGTTTTGCTATAAAGCATTATTTAAGCACACCAGCCAAACTCGCAGTATCACCCGTTTGACGGGGTTGTTTTCCGCGCCCGCAAAACCACGAATTTGCTGTCCGAGTTTATCGTTTCACAATTACCAAATAATTTTTTAAGTAATACGTGGTAGCCAAGGTGACGGTTACCAACTACGCACAGCACCCCGTTTAGCGCTAAGTGCTTATGACTGTCGCGAAACATCTGGCGGGCGATGTGATCCCCAACGTGATGGTCTTGATGGAAGGGCGGATTGCATAGCACCAAATCGAAATCCTCGCCCTTGTAGCCGTAAAGGCAGTCACTAACACTGAATGTGGCGTTGCTGTAGTCCTCGCCTAGATTTTGCCTGACATTTTGCTTGGCACTTTCGATGGCTAGAAAAGAGTCGTCAGCGTAATAAACGTGGGCGTTAGGCCAATGCTGGGCCGCACTGATACCCAAAATACCGTTGCCACAGCCCAAGTCAGCGACGTTCGTTGGCGTATCGAGCTTCTCTAAGCTGGCCAACATGATTCTACTGCCTTGATCGAGCTTGTCGCGGGAGAATACATTAGCGCGATTGACGAGCACCATATTGTGCTCAGCTAAAGTAATTGTTTTAGAATCGGATTGACGCTCCACGGCAATAATTTCACCCTCTAAATGCATCAAACGGGCTTTTTTCTTGGCTAAGCTGGGTTTGACTGTCGCGATATTTTTAGCAAATGCACTGACAATATGGTGATCGATATGGCGAGCCATCGCCGCCCCAATAAATATGGCGCCGCTACGACATAAAGGCGCTAGGGTCTGTAGTTGATAGGTGAGTAGTGAGCGGCTTTTCGGTAGCCGGTATAAGATCATATCGAATTGCCCGGAGGGCGGTGAGTTTGCCGGAATAAACGCTGGCGGGAGCTTGTTGTTACGGGCTGCATTCTCGGTGCTGCAAAGCTGGCTAATTGCTGAGTCTACCCACAAGGTACAAGCGTAATCAGCCAAGGCAGTGCTTAAACTGCCAAAGCTGTCGTTAACGATAAGAATACGGGTGCTTTTATCTAGATTGCGCTCCGCGAGTTGCTGCAATAAATACTCATCCGCGGCGTCCCAGGCTTGCAGTGTCTCTCGGGGCCGAAAGGGCCGACGAAATAAGGTGAGTTCGCCATAAGCGGAGTTGAAAACACGGGTTTCCATATTAGTTTCCCCGCGCTGGCTCGAGTAGTAATTGGCGCAATCGCTCGCACTCGGCATCGCCAAACCCTAGGCCGATGTCGACATAATTGGCAAAGTCACCGTAGTGCTCATCAATACTTTTATAGGCTTCGTTTAAGAAGCGCGACTGCACCTTAAATAACATCCGAATTACATCTTCGTTGACTTGGTGCATTGTCATCTCATTGATATGGTGCACGATTTGCTCGACTCTTGTGCCTGTGTAAGTGTTGGTCGCGAGGTAATCCTGCATGACGTGATCAGGAGCGACACCAAGAACACGCAACAACAAAGCAGCGGCCAGTCCTGTTCTATCTTTGCCCGCAGTACAGTGGAATACCAACGGGTAGCTGCAGTCTTCTAGCAGGCCATGCAGCCACTGCTTATAAATTGGCGTGAAGCGCTCGATCATTTCGCGATTAGCTTCAATTAAAAATAGCGCCATGTCTTCTGCGGTAACGTTTTCTTGCTGGAGTCGAGCTGTAACTTTCTCTATTTGCGCAGCTTCAACGGTAACCGGCAGCGCTTCTATCACTATACGGCTATTTGGCAGCAAACTATGCGGCGAATTACTGCGCTCTTCGTCTGAGCGGAAATCGATAATTTTTTTGATTTGTAATCGCTCTAGATAATGCTGGTCTTGTTCAGACAAACCCGAAATTTTGTCGGCACGGTATATCATGCCCCATTTCACGGACTGTCCTTTAAAACCATTAAAACCGCCTAAGTCTCGGAAATTATGCATATTATCAAAGGGCAGTTTGCGCAGTTCTGCGCGTTCATGGTGGGCTAGCTCGGCGGGAATCGGCCGCAGTTCTGCCCGGTTTGCATTGCCCTTGGGTGCGGGCAGGGATTTAATGATATCAATTGGATTCATATAGGGCTTAGCGACCTTCAGGGGGATGCTTGGCTTAAATTGGCTTGGGAAGGGCTTTCATTTAGTGCGTGCGGTTGGCGACTGGCTCGGTATTCCCCAGGCGTCATACCCGTCCACTTTTTAAAGGATCGATGAAAAGCACTCGGCTCATCAAAACCAAGTAGTGCAGAGACAGCGTTAATTTTTAATTCTGGCTGATTTAGCCAGCGACAGGCATGTTCTTTGCGCAATTCATCTTTAAATTGCTGGTAGGTAGTGTCTAAGTCTTTTAGTCGGCGCCGCAAGGTCCGCACCGACATGTGTAATTGCTCTGCCATGGTGACGACACTGGGGAATTCGTGACTAAGGTCGGTGCCGATAATGCGTTTCATTTGCGACAGTAAAGAGCTGTCTTCATCTTCTTGCGCGACAAGGAGGTGGTAGGGCGCATTGCGCAAAAATTTACGCAGTGAATCTTCAGTGTGAATTAGCGGGCAGTCAAGATTGTGTTCCGCAATAAGGAAGGCATTGTGTTCACTGCCATAGTATATTTCGCAGCCAAATAGTTGTTCAAAATAACTGTCTTTGTCCGGCGAGCGCACCTGCAGATAAACACCTAAAAGGTCGAGTGGCTTGCCGATAAGCCATTGGCAAAACCGGCGCCAAATAGCCATCATTCTTGCAGTGGCGTAGCTTGCCTCCCGCTCTGAGATAGCCTGTTCAGTGTCGACTAATTCAGAACTATGGGCAAAACGGTAAATTGCAGTGCCGTTACCCAGCCGCTCTACAGGCCGCTTTGGGGCGTAGTGCATATCGCTGAGGCTACGACAAAAATTAATAAACTCCGACGCCCGTTGCAGTGCCTGTTCCAAAGTTTCGCAGTGAATGATAAATAAGCAAAGCATTCTGAAACTGCCAGCCGGGGTGCGTCGCTGCAAGCCTAAACCAAACGATTCGTCTTGCAGTAAACACATAACCCGATTGTAGATTTGGCTGTAATCACGGCTGTCGATAAGGCTATTTAAATCAGCCTCCGGTGCCATCGGATTAAACGGTAACTGCAGTGAGCGTAGCAATTCCTCGCAGTTATAGCCCTGGGCTTCAGCCACTTGCAGCATGCTACGCGCATATTTAAGCGGCACGCGTTCTCTATGGGGGGGATAACTATTACGCACAAGTAGCCTGCAGTAAGGATTTTGGACCTATAAACTCTAGGTGCTAAGTTTACCGCGTATCACCATAAAAATGGATAAAATCTACCCCATCAGACCATTGTGTGAGCGGACGGCCAGCAGCTGGCTTAAGAAACCGGCTGCTTGGCGGCAATCTCTGGCCAGAAGTGACAAGCCGTTAAATGCTGGCTGTTCGTACCTGCCTCTAATATTGGGGTTTCTTGCTGGCAACGCGGTTGGCGATGGGGACAGCGGGTGTGGAAACGGCAGCCTGGTGGTGGTGCAATTGGCGAGGGCAGGTCACCACTAATCTGGGCGTCGGCGGCCGACGCCTCGCCAAGACGTGGGATGGAGGCGAGTAAACCTTGGGTATAGGGGTGCCTTGGGCTGGTGTAAATGGATTCGGCATCAGCAATTTCGACGATCTGGCCTAAATACATCACGGCAATGCGGTCACTCATATGGCGAACCACCGCTAAATCGTGTGAGATAAAAATAATACTTAGCTCCAGCTTCTGCTGTATGGCTAAGAGCAGATTCAGTATCTGCGCCTGCACTGATACATCTAAGGCCGATACCGCTTCGTCACAGATCAGTACGTCCGGTTCTAGGGCAATAGCGCGGGCAATGCCGATCCGTTGACGCTGACCTCCGGAAAACTCGTGGGGGTATTTGCTGGCAGCAGAAGGGGGGAGGCCAACCATAGCCAGCAATTCAGCAACACGTTGACGGCGACTCGCGCGATCGCCAATCTTATGGATCACTAGTGGTTCTTCGAGAATAACCTCAACCGTATGGCGGCTGTTCAAGGATTCGAAGGGATCTTGGAAAATCATTTGCAGGGCACGGCGGTACTGGCGCATGTCGCGGTCGGAAAGGCCTGCGATATCGGTGTCTGAGAAAACAACAGAGCCAGCCGTGGGCTTATGTAAATTGAGTAAAGCCTTAGCGAGACTGCTTTTACCGCAGCCCGATTCACCCACCAAGCCGAGTGTTTCGCCTTTGTATAGCTCAAACCTTACGCCGTCGACCGCGCGGAGTTTCGGGCCCTGCCGGCGGAAAAGGCCACCCCGTTGGCCAAAGTGCAGCTCAAGATCTTTTACCTTAAGAATCGCCTTATCCGTGTCTGAATTCATCGTTGTAGTCGTATCTGAAGTGTATTTGAAATCACGGCGAAATAGTTCTCCACAAGTGGCAAGCAACTACGCCTTGGTCATCAGTGGTTTCTGTGAGTGGGGGTGTGCTATGACAGATATCCTTCGCAAACCGACAGCGATTAGCAAATCGACAGCCGCTTGGCATATTCTCAATTGAAGGCACTTGGCCTTCTAAACTATACAGTGGCGATTTTGGTGGATGACCTGCGCCGGGTAACGCCGCCAGTAGGCTTTGCGTGTAGGGATGAAGCGGTCGGCGAAAAACGGCCGTGGCCGGGCCGTACTCGACAATCTTTCCTGCGTACATCACCGCAATATGGTCGCTGAGCTGAGAAACCAGCGCGAGATCATGGGTGATGAACAACATCGCCATGCCATTCTTGGCTTGTAGCTTTTTTAACAGCCGCACGATTTGTGCTTGAATCGTTACGTCGAGCGCAGTGGTTGGTTCATCGGCAATCAACAATTCAGGCTCGCAGGCTAAAGCCATCGCGATCATAACTCGTTGCCGCATACCGCCAGATAATTGGTGGGGATAAGCATTTAAGCGCTCTGCCGGAGCGGGAATACCGACCTCGGTCAGTAGTTCTAATACTCGCGCGCGCTGCGCACGACGCGACTGCTCGGGAAAGTGTAATTTAAGCACTTCCATTATCTGTCGCCCAATTTGCTGAACTGGGTTGAGTGCGCTCATAGGATCTTGGAATATGACCGCGATTTTGTGGCCGCGAACCTGGCGCAAGGCTTTATGATCTAATTGGGCTAAATCACTACCCTTGAAGAGGATTTTGCCGCCGCTCCGCAGCGCTTGGGGCTTTGGCAGCAAATCCAGTATTGCCATGGCAGTAAGGCTTTTACCGCAGCCGGATTCACCCACTAGCCCCATCGTTTTACCGGTGCTTATCGAAAAGGAAATAGCGCTTACTAATTCCCTCTCAATGCCATCGTCGCCGCGAATTGCGACAGACAATTGATCTACGGCTAATAAGCTCATGGTGCAATTACCCAGGTCTTATCAATAATGACCTCCGGCGGGAATGCGTCGCCGTTGCTTTTGGCGTCAAGGATAGCGCGGCGAGCCTGCTGGTCTATCCAGAATAAACCGCCACTGCCACCGAGAGGATCAAATAAAGAATCACTAGTACGAGTGCCGTACTGAGCTGGTAATTTCAACCAGCGCCAGTATGCCTCACGGGTGTAAGGCACTTTAAATGTTGGAATAAAAGAGCCTTGATCATGGATCATTTGCTCAAGTTCATGGGCGAGTTTTACACGGCTAGCTTTGTCAGTGCCTTTGCGGTAAGCCATTATCTTTGCGTCCATAACCGGATTGTCGGTGTTGGTGACGTTGTTGGTTTGTGATTTGTGGGCGTTATCTGAATGATAAAATTCCCAGTATCGGGGCGACAAGCCGCCGCCAGACCAGCCCATCCAGGCCGCTTGATGCTTGTTTTCCATAATTTGTTTGAACGCGGCGGAGGGGTCGAGTAATTGCAATTTAAACTCGATGCCAGCCTTCAGTGCTTCCTGACTTAAAATGACCAAGCGGTCATTGTGACCACTGTTGTAATAGGTAATGCGAATACTCAGCGGTTGGCCATCTTTGGTGCGAATGCCGTCTTTATTGCGCTGCTGCCAACCGGCTTTGTCCAGGTACGCACTGGCCTTTTTTAGATCAAACTCCCGCGCTCGAATTTTGGTATTGGTGTAATCGCCATAGCCATCATGGGCGCTTTGCAAGCGCTCGTAATCGCCATGCAGTACGGTATTTATTACCTTGTCGACGTTAAGGGCATGGGCAATGGCGTAGCGCACATTTATGTCGCTGAGTGGGTTGGCATCTTCGTTTAGAAATAAACCACTAATCGGCTGTGGCACATCGTTATAAAATTTAATTTTGCCAACATAACCCTGCTCATAGATATCGCCCTGGGCTTTCTTGTGCCAGAAGCGCGGCATGAGCAGAGGGAAGTTGTCGAGTTCACCCTTGCGAAAATATTGGTAGGCAATATTAATATCGCGAATCAGCTTTACCCGTAAATGATCGGGGTTATAGCGATGCTTAAAGTAACGCTTATCATTAGCCCACCAATCTTTTTTACGGCTGAACTCAATATATTTGCCTTTGCGAATCTCACTAATGATATAGGGGCCGGTGTTGGGCTCAATGCGCCAGTTGTAATCTTTTACCCAGCTTTCATCTAAATTATGAAAGTGTTTTGGGACTGGCGACACACTGTATTCAAAAAGCATTTCGTCTTGGGGCTTAGCGACGGCACCTTGGATACCGATGGTGTGATCGTCATATTTGACTAAGTCGGTAATGACCTCGGTGTAGTAATTGTTATACCAGGGCGCGAGAATGAATTTAGAGCGCATAAAACTCAAACCGAAAACATAGTCATCGGCAGTTACTGGTTTACCGTCTGACCAGCGCGCGTCGGGATCTAGGCGGAAATAAATACTGTGTCCGTCTTCCCCAAAAGCCCAATGCGTTGCCAGCTCAGGCAATGGGTTTAATGTATTGGGGTGGATACCAACAAGGCTCAGGTTATTGGCCCGCATATACCCGGCAAAACTGCCATTAGAATCGGGGCCGACCATTCTTAAGGTTAGCGGAAACGTCGTGACAAAAGTGCGGTAGCGACCACCAGGTTTAGCCTTGGGGTCAGCAAAGATCGGATCACTGAGATTGGTTTGCCAATTAAGCTCAGCTGGTAACTCCTTAGGTAGAGCCACCGCGACGTTGGCACTCAATAGCAACCATAACAGCAGACTTACAAATTTATTCATAATAGCTAAATTGCCTTGGATCATAGGCATCGCGAATCGCTTCCCCGATATAGGCGACGAGCATCAAAATAACGGTCATGGCGATAACGACTGAACCGACTAGCCACAGTGATTCCAAATTTTCCGTTCCCTGTTTGAGAAGCTCTCCCCAGCTTGAAACTGGCGGCGGCAAGCCAAATCCAAGGTAATCCAGTGCGGTGAGCGAGGTTATACCGGAGGCAACTGAAAAGGGGATAAACGTGACGAGGGTAGAGACGCTATTCGGCAAAATATGTCGAAATACAATCCGGCTCCCCGAAGCCCCCAGTGCCCGGGCTGCCATAACATAATCTCTGGCAACTTCTTTATAGGTTGCAGTGCGCATATACCACGTCATTCCGGTCCAGCCGAAGAAGGCCATAATGAATAAAAGTGTCCAGAATCCCGGAGTTATGACAGACGCAACGATCATGATGACGTACAGAAATGGAATATTGGACCAAATTTCAATAATGCGTTGAAAGATGAGATCAAAAGCGCCCCCCCAAAAGCCCATCATGCAGCCTATGGCAACACCAACAGCGTAGTTGAAGAATAATAGGAGTAGCGAGAAAACGATTGCAGTGCGAAAGCCATAAAGCAAGCGCGCAGCAACATCGCGGCCGCTGGTGTCGGTGCCTAAATAATGTCCCTTGCTCATTGACGGTGCATGAGGGGGAAAATCTCCAGCAATTAAATCAGTTTCCAGCGGGCTATAAGGGATTGGAGGCATGAGTACCCAGCCGTCGCCGCGCTCGGCAAGCTCGCTTTGCAGCTGTCGATAATTAACCTCGTAACTGTAATCAAGCCCGAAGTCCTTGCCACTGTATACATCGCTGTAGGTCGGAAAATACAGCTGGTTTTGGTAAACAACTAACAAGGCGCGGTTACTAGCAATGAGCTCTGCGCCAAAACTACAAAAGGTCAGTACAAGTAGTATCCATGTTGAATAAAAACCGCGTTTGGATTGCCGAAAGCGCTGCCAGCGCTTTTTCGCCACGGGATTGCGCAGGGCAAAAATACTCATGCGCTAGCTCCTCCGCCAAAGCGAATCCGAGGATCGACAAGCGCTACACATATATCAGAGAGGATATTACCGAGTAAATACAGGAGGGACGAGATCACGAGTATGCCCATAACAATAGGATAGTCCCGCTCAATAATAGCCTCATAGCCCAGTAAACCAATACCGTCGATATTGAATATGGTTTCGATCAAAAAAGAGCCGCCCAGTAGCAGGGATATATTATTGCCGAAGGAGGTCGCGACCGGAATGAGGCTGTTCCGCAACGCGTGGCCGCGTACGCTGGCGCCGCGACTGAGGCCTTTGGCGGCCGCTGTACGCATATAATCCGCGGATAAATTATCCATTAAGGCATTTTTCATCATTAAGGTGGTGACTGCGAAACTGCCCGCTAAATAGGCAATGAGGGGGAGGGCTGCGTGATGAAAAATATCACCCGCCTTGCCCAGCGCGGAGAGTTCGTCGTAGTCATCGCTAATGAAACCGCCTAGAGGAAATAAATCCCAGTATCCAGCAAACAATGAAATTAAGGCGATACCAATTACATAGCTAGGTAGGGCGTAACCTAAAAACACCACTGCTGATGACCAGCTATCCAAGGCGCTACCGTGATACATGCCCTTTGCTAGGCCCAGTGGTATGCAAACTAAATAGGTGAGAACCAGCGTACAGACCCCGTAGAATATTGAGACCGGAAATCGTTCCTGAATGATTTGCCAAACGGGATCTTGATAGCGCGTAGAGGTGCCCAAATCAAACTGCAAAACTTGCTTTAGCCAGCGCGCGTAGCTACTGAGCATGGGCTGATCAAAACCATAGTAGTGTTTTAATTCTGCGAGCTGTTCATCTGAAAGGGTACCGCCGCCTTGGCTGCGCTCTAATGAACCCGTTTCACCGCCTAGCTGGGCTTGAATCATTAGCTGCTCAATTGGCCCACCGGGGACCAATCGCGTAACAGCGAATACCAATAAGGTAATGCCGATAAAAGTGGGGATTATGAGCAAAAAACGGCGAACAAAATAGCCTGTCATATACGCAAGAAAAACCTGAGTCGAGCAACGGGGCTTACACTATAACAAACTCATCAAAGGTCTGCGTGGGTAATGTCTACATACAAGGTTAGCGATTGGCCAGGACGCAAATATTGGCTGGTTTTAATAGAATTCCATTCGGCAATATCACGAATTCGTAGGTTAAACCGGCTGGCAATCAGTGAAAGCGAGTCGCCATTGCGGACTTTATAGCCCACTTTACGAATAATGCCTTGGCTACTGGTATTAGGCGCCTTACCCCAAATCACGAGCTTTTGGCCGGGCCTTATTGTGGCGTTGCTTGCAAGCTTGTTCCAGTTATTTATCTGCGTTGTTTTAACGCCGTATTTATTGGCAATGTCACTAATAGTGTCGCCACTGGCGACCGTGTGCTGAAGTCGGCTAGCTTCACTGCTAGCCTGGCCACGATTTAAACCCTTTAGCGGCGACAAACCGTTGCCGGCATCAGGAATCAAGAGTACTTGACCGGCTTTTAAAAGGTCTTTATCAAGCTGATTACTTGCACGCAATGTGGCTACATCAACATGGTGCTCGCGGGCGATACCGATGAGGTTGTCACCACGTTCTACGGTATAGCGCTGCCAGCGCACACGGTCGCGCGCAGGAACTTTGGCTAAGCGCTGTTTGAAGGCTTTAGATTTTTGGGTCGGGATTAATAGTCGGTGCGGGCCATCAGGTGCGGTCACCCAGCGGTTAAAACCAGGGTTAAGTCGGTACAGTTCATCAACGCTGATCTCAGCAAGTTTTGCCGCTTGCGCCAGATCGATTTGGGTGCCGGTGTCGACTGCAACAAAGTGCTCGCTATTGGGCACGCTTGGCAGGGTCAAATTATAACTGGCTGGATTTTTAAAGATTTTTACCAATGCCAACATCTTAGGAACGTAGTTTTCGGTTTCTTTGGGCAGATTAAGCGACCAAAAGTCGGTTGGCAGTCCTTTTCTAGTGTTTTTGTTAATCGCCTTATTCACGGTACCCGCACCAGCATTATATGCTGCAAGGGTTAATAGCCAGTCGCCGTCAAAGCGCTTATTTAAATCATTTAGGTAATCGAGCGCAGCATCGGTTGCAGTAATGACGTCGCGTCGACCGTCATACCACCAGTTTTGCTCTAATCCGACATGTTTTGCGGTGCTTGGAATAAATTGCCACAAGCCTGACGCGCGGCCGTGGGAGTAGGCGAAAGGGTCGTAGGAACTTTCAACAAAGGGCAGTAGCGCTAAATCGGCGGGCATCCCTCGTGATTCGAGGTTTTCAAGGATGTAATAAATGTATCGCGCGGCACGTTTGCTCACATTGGCAAGATAATAGGCGTGCTCAGCGTACCACTCCTCTCGCTCTTCTACCGCTTCTTTGTCGGTCAGTTCGCCAAAGCTTAGCTCGCGAGCTAAGCGAATCCAGAGTTCTTCATGACTTTTGGTGCTTGTGGCTTGCGGTTTACTTGCAGCGGCTACTGCGGTGGCGGCTGGCCGTATCTTTTTTGCTTCCTCGGCCAGAGCGGGCTTCGCCGGTAGGTCCTTGTTTCGATTGTAATATTTTGGTAACCCCTGGAGGGTATAGTTTGCTGGGTCGCCAGTTTGCTTTCTACGCTGAACGTCGCGCTGGTACTTACACATACTTGCCGATCGGTGCTCCGGCTTTTCACAGTAGCGTGTATCACTTGCGGTACGCGCATTTCGGCGCTCGGGCGTCTGGGCACACGCCGTCACTAGTGCTAGCAATATTGCACCTGCAGTGAGCTTGTACATGTAATTTTTTATATTCATAGTAGTGCAATTATTCAGCTGTAGTATTCAAAAGTTATCCTTCCATTTCCGTAGATTTGCAAAAATATCCTTCTTTTCCCAACACTTAGTCCCAGTGTGGGCATTCACGCTAGCCTGCACTGCACTGTTACCCGCTCGCAGGAATGGATTGGTCAGCAACTCTAATGCCAATTCCGATGGCACTGTCGGTAAGCCTTCTGCTCGCCGGCTGCTCGCATCTGCGATTCGATCTTGTAAATTCTGGTTTGCTGGCTCCACTTCCTGGGCGAACCGAAGGTTGCTCAGGGTGTATTCATGGGCACAATACACCGCGGTGTTAGCGGGTAAAGCGCAGATTAGTCCTAAGGAGTCGAGCATTTGTTCCGCCGTACCCTCAAACAAGCGACCACAGCCCCCAGCGAACAAGGTATCTCCGCAGAATAGCAGGGGATTGGGCTGGGTGTCTGCGATGTAGTAAGCAATGTGGTCTAATGTATGGCCTGGAACCGCAATTACGTCAATATCATGGCCCAAAAGACGAATACTTTCGCCGTGGTTCAAGCGCTGATTAATCACTGGGCATTGATTTTGGGGGCCATATACCGGAATTTGTGGGTACTGTTCGCATAGCAACTCTATGCCGTTAACATGGTCGTAATGGTGATGCGTAATAAGAATTGCGCTAAGCTTTAGCTGATGCTGGTCAAGGTATTTTAATACGGGCGCGGCATCGCCGGGGTCGACAATTACTGCCTCTCCATTGTGGGCGACACACCAGATATAGTTGTCGCTAAAAGCAGATATGGGTGATATTGATAGCATAATCATTATTTTTAAGTCGAGAACGCAGCTTAAACATTCTGTTCACCGCCTGCAATAGTGAGCTAAGGAATGTTATTCGGAGAATTAGCATGGCGAAATGGCGTACACAGCATTCCCCCGACGTAATAGTACCAGCACTTCGTGGCTGGTTTCAGAGCGGTGTAGGGCGCACGGTTTTGGCGGAAGAGCGCGCGTTAATCGCAGCGGCGATTAGCGATACCAGTACCGCCAAGTACAATTTACTTAATTTAAGCGTGATTCCCGATCGCTGCCCCATTGATGGCAATGTTTATCAGCGCCAGTTTTGCTTGGGTGGTATTGGCCACTATGGCCTTAGTCAGGTCTTAGACGTGGTCTGCGACTTTGAGGAGCTACCGGTCGCAAATGAGTCCCAGGATGTGGTGCTACTTCATCATTTACTCGAATTTGTTGGCGATCCTCACCGAGTATTACGTGAAGTTGAGAGGGTAATTGTGCCACACGGCAAAGTAGTCATATGTGGCATTAATCCGTATTCCGCACTCGCAATGAGGGGATATCTTGGTCGGCTGAAGCGAAGTGCAATGTGGCAGAACCACTATTTAAGCTTGCATCGGATTAACGACTGGCTATCGCTACTGGGTTTTGAGGTCAATATTGTTGAATATGCTTTTCATCGAATCCCGCTAAACAGCCCCAGCTTTTTTATGGCGCATAAACCCGTGTCAAAAAAACTGCCGATGGGTGGTGTTTTTGTGCTGAGCGCGACAAAATACCGCGCGCCCATGACCCCGACCTTGGAAAAGCCAGTGAGCCGCGCAAAAATTCTTCGTCATCCAGCGATGGTCGGAGCAACACGAAACATTAAAGTACGAGCAGATTATGAGTAAAGCCCCAGAACAGGTTGAAATTTTTACCGACGGCGCCTGCCGAGGTAATCCAGGACCGGGGGGCTGGGGAGCGCTGCTGCGCTACCAAGGCAAAGAACATAATTTGTTTGGGGGGGAAGCGCAAACTACCAATAATCGCATGGAATTAATGGCTGCGATTGAGGCACTGCGAGCGTTAAAGCGGCCCTGTGAGGTCATTTTAACTACTGATTCACAATACGTTCGCCAAGGCATTACCGAGTGGATGGTAAATTGGAAAAAACGTGGCTGGAAAACCGCGGCCAAACAGCCTGTGAAAAATGCCGATCTTTGGCAGCAATTAGATGCCGCAGCCAAAGAACATAAAGTCGATTGGCGCTGGGTAAAAGGGCACAGCGGCCATCGTGAAAATGATATTGCCGATGCCTTGGCTAATCGCGGCATTGATGAACTGAGGGGCGTTTAAAATGCGGCAAATTGTTCTAGACACCGAAACCACCGGACTAGACCCCAGTCAAGGTCATCGCATCATAGAAATTGGCTGTGTTGAACTGGTTGATCGAAAGCTGACCGGACGTCACTATCACCAGTACATCAATCCCGATCGCGAAGTCGAGGCCGGCGCAATTGAAGTCCACGGCATCACGAATGACATGCTAAAGGACAAACCCCTGTTCGCTCAGATCGCGGACGAGTTCCTTAACTTTATTCGTGGCGCAGAGCTTGTCATTCACAATGCCCCATTTGATATTGGCTTTTTGGACGCCGAGTTTAAATACTTGGCCCGCAATGACCCGAAAATGGCGGATATTTGCAGTGTGGTTGACACCTTGGTCATGGCGCGTCAGAAGCACCCAGGTCAACGCAATAGCCTAGACGCCCTCTGTTCACGGTATTATGTAGACAATTCCCAGCGCGATCTCCACGGCGCGCTACTAGACGCAGAAATCCTCGCCGACGTCTATTTGCTAATGACCGGCGGCCAGACAGCCCTGTCACTCGCCGGTGATGATGCATCACAACAGAGCGAAGGGGGCGTAGCGGGCGAACACCGCCGGGTTGCCAGTGGTCGGCGTCAACTCCGGGTGATTATGGCGACGAGTGATGAACTAAGCGCCCACCAGACCCAGCTCGCGGAAATTGATAAGAGTAGCGGCGGCAATTGTGTCTGGCAGCGGCAGCTCAATAGCGAAAACTAGCCTTTTCGCAAACCCAATGGAGTAAATTTCCTTAATAGTGCTGTGCTTCTCAGTCGTTTAGTGCTAAATAGTCTATAAATAACCGCTAGTTAAATGACTAAGTCAAAGCAGAACTTGATGACGCCCCGGCGGGCTATAAGGAATTTGTGTGGCATTGAAAGTGGAAATTAATACCAGCTCCTATGCAGTTGTGGCCGACGAACTCGGTAAAACCCTGCAGCAGGCCACAAATGTTTTTGAAACATTTTTGTCTGAACGCCACAATTTAAGTTTATTAGAACAGTGCGAAGTCGATTTGCGACAAATCGGTGGCACTTTACGATTATTGCAAATACCGGGCGCAGCGCTATTGGCCGACGAAATGCGCTCATTGTGCCATGCCATACTAGGCAGCACGACAGCAGTGCCTGAAGGGCAGCTCAACGCGCTCAGTACCGCTTTTTTTGTGCTGCCGCGGTATTTGGAATTCGTGCAATCAAGGCACTCTGATATCCCATTAATGGCTCTATCGCACGCCAATGAGCTGCGTGCAGCCCATAGTCAACTTTTATTACCCGACAGCTATTTTGAACCTACGCCCAGCGCGCTATTCAGTCGAGACTCAAATCTACGGCTGCGCAGTACGCCATTAGCGGGTGCGGAGCTTGAGAATGCGTTAAAGCGTATTGGTCACCTTTATCAAACAGGACTATTAGGCTTGCTGAAGGACGCACAGGTGCCTTTGCAACTCACCTTAATGTCTCGAGCAGTACGCCGACTCTGTAATAGCATTGAACCCGGTTCGCAGCAGCGATTTTGGTTACTCGCCGATGCGGTATTAGAAGCCTTTGTCAACGGCGGTTTAGAACTCAATGCACACCGTAAAAAGGTGCTCGCTGGGCTCGAAGGGCAATTGCGTGGTCGTATAAAGGGCCGCTTAGGTTTGAACGAGGTTTTAGAGCAGGAGTTGAGTTATTTGCTGTCATTGAGCGCCTACCGCGACGGCATGACCGGCAAAATAATGAAAGTAGCGCAGATCTACCCTGCGGAGATAAATGATGAGCAGGTGTGCGCGCTGCGCAAGCTTATGCTCGGCCTTAGCTATGACACGGTATCATCGGTTATCAACGAGCTGCGGGGAGAGTTGCGCCACGCGAAGGATGTGTTGGAATTGCTGGCGCAACATCAACGCAGCGATGACGATGAAATACGACCGCTCATCGCGGTTTTAAAACAAAGTGCAGATATCCTTCTTGTCCTCAATTTACCTGCTTTTGCGGGAAGCCTTAACCAACACGCCAGTACCTTGGAAGCGCTGATTGGCCGAGATTTGGCGCAGGAACGCGGCAAACTCGAAGATCTAGCCGAAACCCTACTATTTATAGACGGCAGCTTGGCGCAAATCGACCGGAGAAAGCTGAATTATGAAGATCTCGGGGACCTAAGTATTGAGCGACGCGACGCGATCAGCGCCGACAATCAGCTGAGTGAGGCGCGGAGCATTGTCATTGACGAGTCTAAAGCTGCGATTGGCATGGTTAAGCGAGCCATTTCTGCTTATATTGAATCAGACTTTGATAGCACTCATATTTCGAATTTACCGCAATTATTAAACTCAGTAAGCGGTGCCTTTTATATGATGGGCGTTGGCAAGCTACCGGAAGTCACTAGTGGTGCCACCGATTTCATTCGCGGTTTTGTCGAGCGCACCACTATCAATCCCAGCCAGGACGTACAATCCCTAGAAACCCTTGCCGATGCAATGATTAGTATTGAATATTTCCTTACTGAATTTGGCCGCCGCCACATTGCCGATGAACGTATCCTTCAGGTCGCTGAAGACAGCGTAGCGTTGCTCAAGGCGCCAAAGCAAGTCAGCATTCAATGAGTTCATCGTTATGAGTATGAGCCTTGATTACGTGCTTATAATCATATCCGCAGTGGGCGTGTTATTGTGCTTTTTAGCAATACTGCGCATACGGAAACATTTGTTTAGTGGGTCCCTCGCGGTACTCCTAGCCTTTACCTTTACTCTTAGTGCCGTAATCGTCAGTAAAGATGTTTTGAGCTACCGAAATCTTGCTGACGAAACCATGGTTGCTCGCGTGTTTGTTGGTGCACAGGCAGAAGACAAACAGTATTTAGTCAGTGTCGACACCCTCAATAACGCGCCATTACAGTCGTTTCTGCTTATGGGGGATCAATGGCAAATCGACAGCCGCGTGATGCGCTGGCAGTTACCCGCGGCGCGTCTTGGCTTTGATAATTTATACCGATTAGAACGACTTCTGGGCCGCTATGCTGACATCGAAAATGAGCGCAATGCGCCTCGCACCTTGTATTTGCTGAGTTTGTCCGAACCTCTTGATGTTTGGAACTGGTTGCGCGGTAATGCCTATCTCCAAAAATGGATAGAGGCCAATTACGGTAACGCGGTATTTGCGCCAATGGTCGATGGCGCGCAATACGGGGTTTACTTAGGGCGCAGTGGACTTTTCATCCGCCCAGAAAACCCAATAGCGGTCAAAGCCTTACGTAACTGGCCTGCTTGACTAAAACCCCTCGCCGTATGAATATGTGGCACTTTTCAAACCTCTCTGGGAGTACTTTTTTGGAATTTCTATTGGAATACGGCTTATTTGTGGCCAAATCCATCACAGTTGTCGTCGCTATTGTCGTGATCGTTAGCGCCATAGCCGTTGCCAGCCAACGCAACAAAAAAGAAGGCTCTGACGGGCATATTGAAGTGACTACACTCAATCATCGCTATGAAGATTGGGAAGACTTACTTAAGTTTGAAATACTGGATGAAGACAGTTTTAAAAAAGAGCGCAAGGCAAAAAAGAAGCAGGAGAAAGCCGACGCTAAGAAAAAGACGGACGAGCACCGCAAGCGTCTTTACGTCCTCGACTTTGACGGTGACGTGAGTGCCTCTGATGTTGAGTTCTTGCGGCATGAAATTTCAGCCATTCTGACCGTGGCACGCCCGGTAGACGAAATATTATTACGTCTTGAAAGCCCAGGTGGCATGGTGCATAGCTATGGCCTAGCAGCATCGCAACTTCAGCGTATTCGCGCCCATGGAATCCCGCTAACAATTGCGATAGACCGCGTTGCTGCCAGTGGCGGCTATATGATGGCCTGCATCGGAAACCGAATTATGGCCGCGCCTTTTGCGGTAATTGGCTCCATTGGGGTCGTCGCACAATTGCCCAATTTTAATCGCTTGCTTAAAAAGCACGATGTCGATATTGAGTTACACACCGCTGGCGCCCATAAGCGCACATTAACAATGGTGGGGGAGAATACCGAGGAAGGCCGCAAAAAGTTTATTGAAGAGCTGGAAGAAACCCATATTTTATTTAAGGAGTTTGTCAGCGAAAATCGTCCTCAGCTGGACATCGATAATATTGCCACAGGCGAGGTATGGTACGGTTCAAAAGCCTTAGACGTTAAGCTAGTTGATGAAATCCGCACCAGCGATGATTACTTGCTGAGTCAGCGGGCCGACAGCGATATTTATGCTGTTAGCTACCGGCAAAAGCGCAGCTTACCTGAACGTTTAGGTTTCGCTGCGGAAGGTGCAATTAACCGTACTTTGTCATCGCTGCTCGCTAAATTGAGTCAGAACCGGTTTTAAGGCAGCATATCTTGAACGTGAGTTTTTATTCTGTAAAACGGCCATTTGCAAGCGCTTTACCAAATGGCCTTGCGTCGATCCGACACCAGCGGGGCATTAAGCTCTGGGAAGTAGCCTTGATCTTGGCCATTACTAGCGGTATCGCAATTTACATTGGCACCATTGTAAATAAGCGAATTGACACCGCACTTAAGGAGCAAGTCGATGCTGATTTCCGTCGAATCTCCATGGCCTTACATCAGTACAAACTTGATAACAAGCGCTACCCCAGTAGCGAGCAGGGCTTAATGGCGCTGTACAGCGCACCTGAAATTGAGCCTTTAGCGCTGAAGTGGAACGGGCCTTATATCAATCGTGAAACGCTTATTCACGATCCCTGGAATAATGCCTATCGATATCTTAGTTCTGATACCGCGCCAAGCTTTGAAATTACAACCCTTGGTGCAGACGCTAAAATTGGTGGTAAAGGCCAAAATGCGGATGTGAGCATTAGCTACCAGAGTAATGAACATTGAAGTGCCGTCGGCTTTCTAGCCCTGCTAGTTGAAGAACGGAACCCATTTATCCCCCACAACTCACTTTGTCTTAACTGCGGCCATTCCTTATTAGCGCCCTGAAACTATTCTTCCAGTTACAAGTTCCCAGTATCTCCACCCAATCGTAAAAGACCTACGGCTAGGTAAGGGTGAGGGCTATTACTTATATCCGCCCCCCAGCGCTGCTATATTTTAAAGTGGGGGTTACTCAAAGAAGGCTAGGCTAGTAGGCAATTTGAATCATATTCAACTACATTGAACTGTAATAGTTGTTCAATTGACGCGATCGGAATAATTCATATCTCCTTACCAATTAATCTATACAAGGAGAAATAGGGAGCTTATCGCCAAATTTTAAAAAGCTAAGTGAGCGTAACTAGCATTAGTTTCTTCTGGACGTGGAGAATCGTATGGCAAAGCTTACATTTTTCGGGGCCATTGAAGGCGTTACGGGTTCAATGTATTTACTGAGAGCTGGTGACAGTCGGCTCCTACTTGATTGCGGCCTATTTCAAGGACGCAGAGCCGAGGAAGAGGCTAATCACAAGCCGTTACCGTTTGACGCATCTAAAGTTGATGCAATGGTTTTGTCTCATGCCCACTTGGACCATTCGGGAAGGATTCCACTTCTTCTCGGTGAAGGCTTTAGCGGGCCGATATACATGACACGGCCAACCAGTGACTTGATAGAAGTTCTGCTTAAAGACGCCGCATCGCTGCAAGAGCGGGATGCAGAATGGGAAAATCGTCGCCGGCGGCGATCAGGTAAAGAAGAGATCGAGCCTCTTTATCGGCTCGAGGATGTCGAAGAAGCGCTCACTTATTGCCAGGGTGTTCCGTACCGTAAGCGCATAAATATCGCCGAAGGCGTGGATGTTAGATTTGCGGATGCTGGGCATATACTAGGGTCCGCCATTGTTGAAATTTTTATCACCGAGAGCGGACAAGAAAAAAAACTAGTCTTTTCTGGTGACCTTGGCAATTCGCAAGCGGCGTTATTGCGTGACCCCGACATTATCGAGTCTGCGGATATTCTTTTATTGGAGTCGACCTATGGCGATCGCGACCATCGCACAATGGAAGAAACCTTAGCTGAATTCGAAGATGTTATCGAAGAGGCCACCCGCAATGGTGGCAATATACTAATACCCTCATTTGCTGTCGGGCGGACTCAAGAAATTATCTTCCGGCTTGGCGAGCTCTACCAGAAAGGGAAACTAAAGCACCAAGCTATCTATCTCGATAGTCCGATGGCGATCGCCGTCACGGAGATTTATCACCGCTACCAAGATATGTATAACGAAGAAGACCGCGATACGATAGAAACCTTTGCCAAACGCACAGCGTCAAAAAAACGAAGTTTACACGCATTTTTACCAACTTTACGGTACTCATGCACCACAGAAGAGTCTATGGCGCTCAATAAACTAGCGAGTGGTGCAATCATCATCGCCGGCAGTGGCATGTGTAATGGCGGCCGTATTCGCCACCACCTAAAACATAATCTTTGGCGCAAGCAGTCTCATGTTGTATTTGTCGGATTTCAGGCCATGGGGACACCCGGGCGGGCGCTGGTGGACGGCGACAAAACTTTTAAGATTGGAGGCGATACCATCGCAGTAACCGCAAGTATTCATACCCTTGGTGGCTTCTCTGCACACGCGAGTCAGTCGCAGCTTTTAGACTGGCTGTCACACTTTAAAGTGAATAAGCCGAGGCTCTTTTTGGTACACGGTGAAGCAGATGCGAAACGTGCCCTCAAGGAAGCTACTGATAAGAACGGCTGGAATGCGACAATTCCGACACTTGGACAAAGCGTCGATTTTTAAGCTGGACACCAAAGTGTGGCAGTATTTTATTGCACTCGGTATAAGTTCAAATCGGGAGCGATTTCGGATTATTGGAGTCAACGTAATGAAACGAATAAACAATATTTTGTGTGTGGTTGATGAAAATTCCAGTTCCGACGTGGCGTTAATTCAAACATTAAGAATTGCCGAGGAGACTCAAGCGGATATTACGGTCGCTTCGGTGTTAAATGTTACTGGTTTTGCCCGAGCTTTTGGCCTCAATAAAGATGAGTCAGATGCCAAGTTTGCCGCAATGATAGTCGAGCGACGCGAAGCCGTTGAGTCTTGGCTAAAACAGAATGCTCCAGGTAAAAAAATTAAAGTCGATATTTTTTGTGGAATTGAATTTCTAGAAATAGTGAAAAGCGTTGTAAAGAACAATTACGACTTGGTGGTTAAATGTGCGAATGATGTAGACTGGCTTGACCGTCTATTTGGTAGCGATGACATGCAATTGCTACGCAAGTGCCCATGCCCAGTGTTAATGCTTAAACCTGGGCAGACGGGAATTTTTAGAAACATTTTGGCGACGGTTGATGTTAATGATGCGTTTGACGAACTCGATATAAATCGAGTCCAAGAAAAGCTGAACGAAAAAGTGTTAGATTACGCCGCTATATTTTCGATTTCTGAATTAGCCGATCTTCATGTTGGCAGTGTTTGGGACGCCTATGGCGAAGATTATCTGCGTATGGGCACATTTTCCGACATGCCTGAGGAAAAGGTAAACTCCTATGTTGATCGCGCACGGCGTGACTGCGCCAATAAATTAGAGCTTCTCGTATCAAATATGACCAAATTGCTTGGTAAGGATGCAGTTGAATATTTGGGCCCTAAAGTGCACATGACAAAAGGCCTGCCGGAAAAAGAGATCCCGCTAATGGCAATAACACACAATGCCGACCTAGTTGTTATGGGTACTGTTGCTCGAACTGGGATTCCTGGCTTTATTATTGGCAATACCGCGGAGTCGATTTTAGAGCAAGTTCACTGCTCGATTTTGGCGATTAAGCCTGACGGATTTCAGACGACAGTGCTAAATTAGCGATTTTTTTGTGCTAGTGATTCTGCGTGGAATGTATTTTAAGCTAAAGATCCCCACGCACTGGAAAACACTAATATAAGGTGGGGCCAGAACTTAGTTTTTGTTATTCCGGCCTCGCGCACAGTCGCTATACAGCCAGGCTCGTCAGCAATTCCAACGCTATAGGGCTCTCACACAAAATCACCAAGAGGCCATATAGCATTGCCACGCTATACCTTAGATAAGTCGAAATATTAATACTAAGGCGAGTAAAGTCACCATCCAGGCAACCATACTGCTGATGGATATAGTGCGAGAAAAAATCCCATCGCTGCCGTTAAGCGCGGCTAAGCGCTGCTCAAGAGCATTACCCAAGCCCATGATATGACCGCGCACAGTGACGTCTACAGTATTCACTAAGCGACCACATGCATTGATCAGTCGAGGTAAGGGGCGTCTATATACCCAATCGAAGTCCAGGTTTGTCGACGGCAATTCCGGCGGATACATTCCTTTCAGGTTCAGCCAGACAAAAGCCAAAGCGGAGAAGAACAGCAGCTGAGTCTGAGTGAGAATATGGCTCACATCATAGGCGCTGTAATCCGTTGGGAAGGGCAGGTGTTGGTAAAGTAATTGCGGAAAAATACCGATAGCAAGGCACAAGGTCGCGGCGATACTCATTGCTAAAAGCATGTTCCAAGGCGCTTCTTTACAGCGAATACCTGAGTCGTGCGCGAAAAAAGCGAAATAGGGGATTTTAATACCGGCGTGATGGAATACCCCAGCCGATGCGAACAATAATAATAGCCACACTATATCAAAGTGTTCTTTGAGAGCTGCCGACATGATCATCGATTTGCTGACAAAGCCGCTGAACAGCGGGAAGGCTGATATCGAGGCCGCGCCAATAATACAGAGTATGGCCGTTTTGGGCATCGACTTGTATAGGCCACCGAGCTCGGAGCCGTTGATGCGGCCGGTGCGATAAAGCACTGCGCCCATCGACATAAACAGAAGACCTTTAAATATCACGTCGTTAAAGGCGTGGGCAACGGCGCCGTTGATGCCTAACTCCGTACCGATACCAATACCGACCATCATAAAGCCTAGCTGGTTGACCAAGCTGTAGGCGAGGACTCGGCGCAGATCGTTTTCTATAACAGCAAAGAAAATTGGGAAACACGCCATTGTGGCGCCAATATAAACTAGCATTTCCGTGCCAGGAAAACCTCTAGCCATTGCGTACACCGCTACCTTGGTGGTGAAGGCGCTTAAAAATACTGTGCCGGTTGGGGTTGCCTCAGGGTAGGCATCGGTTAGCCAATTGTGGAAAAACGGAAACGCGCACTTAATACCAAAGGCCAGGAACATGAACCAACTGGCGATCGAGTCGAGTCCAATTTCAGTAAACATCAGACTGCCGGTTTGTTGGAAATAGAGAATGATTCCAACCAGCAACAGTAGTCCCGAAATCACCTGGATGATCAGATAACGCATTCCGGCGCTGTAGGCGGTGTCTGTGCGACGCGCCCAGATCAAAAAGACGGAGGTAACGGCCAGCATTTCCCAAAAAACGAACAGAGTCAGTAAATCACCGGCAAACACAGCGCCCAACGCGCTACCAGCGTAAAGCATGGCCGCGACCTGTTGCGTTTTGTCCTTAATGTGCAGGGAATAAATAACACTGATCAAGGCGGCAATATGAAATAGGTAGCCGAACAACAGACTCAAACGGTCGATATGAATTGGCTTGAGTGCCATGCCCATTAATTGCGTTTCGAGGGCAAAGCCACTCGGTAGCTGCCAAAGGTTTAAGGCGCTAACAATAACGACCACAATTAAGGCTGGGCCGCGCCATGTCGCACCGCCAACTAACGCAATTAACGCGCCAAGGTAAAAAATCAGAAACGGCGGTAACTCAATCCCCAGCATGAGTTTCCTCCTTAGTTTTTTGACTTACTTGCTGATAATAGTCTTCACTGCGCATCAAACCTTTGCGCATCCACTTAGCGACGAGCACGAGTACCACGCAGCCAATAAAACCGTATATCGGGTAAAAACCATACAATCCCTCCCAGGGATGCACAGAATGACGGTGAATGACAAAGTCTAATCCGACCAGCACGGCGCAAATTGCGTAAAGGCTACGAAGTATCCAGCGCAGCGTTTCTGGCCGGTCAAAAAAATCCTGGGAATGACTCATTGCGATCCCTCGGTGAAAATCTGGGATACCAACTCAAAAAGCGGGTTGGGAAAGAAAAACAATAAAATACAGGCGCCTGCAGTAAGACATAATGCAATAAGCGATGCCGTTGGTGCCTCTTTAATTGCGACCGCCCCGTCGTTAGTCTGAGCAGCACCAGGAAAGAAAGCGCGCAGCGGTATAGGCAGCAGATAAGCAATGTTCAGCAGCGAGCTAAGCAACAGCACGGCCATTAATACCAGCTGGTCTGTCTCTAGCGTCGCGGTGAGCAACCACCACTTGCTCCAGGTTCCCGCGGTGGGCGGCAAGCCGATGATACTGAGCGACGCGATAAAAAAGGCAATCATGGTGATTGGCATCCGTCGGCCGAGGCCCGCCATCTCGCTGATATTGCTTTTGTGGCTGGCGACCAGAATTGCGCCAGCACAGAAGAACAGGGTTATTTTACCCACCGCGTGTGTGGCGATATGCATCGCGCTGCCCACCACGCCGCTTTCAACAGCTAGCAGTGCGCCAACGGTGATATAGCCTAGCTGGCTGACCGTCGAGTAGGCCAGTCTCGCCTTGAGGTTATCTTGGCGAAGCGCGACCAGCGACGCCAGCACGACACCGGCACCCGCCAGATACAGCAGATAATCGGTGGCTGGAATTTGCTGAAGGGTATCTAGACCAAAAATAAAGACCAGTATTTTTACAAGACTGAACACACCAGCCTTAACTACGGCCACCGCGTGGAGCAGGGCGCTAACCGGGGTAGGGGCAACCATCGCCGCGGGTAGCCAGCGATGAAAAGGCATTACCGCCGCTTTAGCAACACCGAAAACATACAACACCAGCAATAATGATAATAATGCGATGCCTGTTTGCTCTGGGAATACACCGCCGGCTTGAAAATCAAGGGTGCCGGCAACCAGCCAGGTCACGATAATGGCCGGCAGGAAGAAGGCTACTGAGGTGCCCATCAATATCCCGAGGTAAATCCGGCCACCCTGTTTGGCTTTTTCGGTACCAGCGTGGGTCACTAATGGATAGGTACACAGCGAAAGAACTTCGTAGAAAACAAAGAGGGTGAATAGGTTTTCGGCATAGGCGATGGCCATTACCGCTGCTATTGCAACCGCAAAACAGACGTAGAAGCGAGTTTGATTGTCTTCCTTGTGGCCGCGCATATAGCCAATGGCATACAAGATCGTCACCGGCCAAAGCAAACTGGCTACAAGGCTAAATAGCAGGCCTAGGGCATCGATTTTGAAGCTCAAACTGAGCCCCGGCACAATGTCTACCCAGTGGCGCGTGAGCGCTTGTCCATCGTTAAAACTGTTGTACAACTCAACGTTGATTAACAATAACGCCACACCGGCAAGTATAGATACGCCCTCGCGGATATTCGGCATCCTAGCAAAGACGAGTATACCGGCCACGGCAAGCAGTGGCGTGATTATGGCGGCGTCAATAAGCATGTTTGGTGCGCTCATTATGGGCGGCCCTCCTGCAAAGCAGTTGCCGCTTCGGCGCTAATTGACACTGGCAAACGGGTATCGATGCCAAAATAAACATTAGCAAAAACCAATAACCAGAGTGCCAATAGCATTGCGAGTGGCGCTTCCTTAATCGGGGTGCTGTCAGCTGCCGGTTTAAAGTACAGTGCCTCAACGACTCGCCAGATGTAGACAATAGCTAACAGCGACCCCACCATAATGAGAACTACCAACCCCCAGCGTCCGGATAGTGCAGCCGCGGACACCAGATACCACTTGCTGATAAAACCAGCGGTAAGCGGAACCCCAATTAGACTGAGACCGCCGACCACAAAACCAAAACTGGTCCATGGCATTTTCCGCCCCAAGCCTTGCATTGACGTCAATGTTGTGACGCCGATGCGGCAAGCAATTGCAGCGAGAGCCATAAACAAGGTGGCTTTCATCAATGCATGGTTAAACACATGTAATAGCGTCGCCTGCAGGCCTAATACACCGCCAATACCTAGGCCGACGACCATATAGCCGATCTGGGCGACACTGGAATAGGCGATAGCGCGTTTTACATCCGCCTGATAAATTGCGGCTACTGACGCACTGAGTACCCCAGTAATGCCCAGTACGATAAAAATTTCCTCAAGTGGAATGTCGATCTGGCTAAAGTGACTGGGAAACACGGTGTAAGTGAAACGGATCAACAGGTAAAGCGCTACCTTTGTGGCACTGGCGGCCAAGAAGGTGGTGACAATCGACGGCGCGTGGTTATAGGCGTTAGGTAACCAAAGGTGAAGGGGGAACAGCGCCAACTTCAAACTAATCCCAACTAGAATAAAGGCATATGCAGTAAATACCGTAGAGGAATCACTGGCTAATGGTAGGCGCTGGGCCAAGTCTTGCATATTGAGCGTGCCGGTCATGATGTACATGAGACCAATGCCAATCAATATAAACGTCGCGCCAATCGTGCCCATAATCAAATAACGAAAGGCCGCCCAAAGGCTTTGTCTATGGGGGCCCAGCGAAATTAGAGTGTAGGTGGACAGCGACGAAACTTCCAAAAACACAAAGACGTTAAAGGCGTCGCCGGTCGCCAGAATCCCTAGTAAGCCCGCGAGACAAAGCAGCCAGGCAACAAAAAAGATCGTTTGTTTTTCGGGGGCTATTTCGACATTAATACTACTCTGCGCTGCGAGTAAGGCGACGGTACTACTGCCAGAAACAATTAATAGTAGCCATGCATTGAGTAAATCAATGCGGTACTCAATGCCCCAGGGCGCTTGCCAACCACCGAGCGCATAACTAATTACGCCCTGATGATAGACCGTATGCAGCAACATGGCAGCGATACAAAAACTGAGGGCACTGACAAGCAGGGCGAATAGCCATGCTATTTTACCGCGGCCTAAAATGAGGCAAGCGGGCGCACCGAGCAGTGGCAGAATAACTTGTAGAATGGGTAAATGGCTTAACACGAATGGTCTCGCTGCTGAATTTCAGACTCTTCAATAGTGCCGTAGGCCTTATTGATTCTTATCACGAGTGCCAGCCCCAGTGCGGTGGTGGCAATCCCGACTACGATAGCGGTAAGGATGAGAACGTGGGGCAGGGGGTTTGAATAGACCGTGATACTGTCATTCAAAATAGGCGCGCTGCCGCCATGAATCTTCCCCGCGCTAATATAAAGAATAAAAACCGAGGTCTGAAAAATATTCAGCCCAACTATCTTTTTGACCAAATTACCTTGGGCAATCACGATGAAAAAACCAACCATCATCAGTGCTACAACAATCCAATAGTTGTAGTGGGACATTAACAGGGTCATTCCTCTGCCTCTTCTTTCTTATTCTGCTGGCCGGCGAAGCAGTAAAAAATCATCACCATGACCGCCGCCACCGTAATGCCAACGCCGAGCTCTATAACAAGGATACCGATGTGTTGACCGGTAAGAGGATTCTCTGCCAACACTGAGTAATTTAAGAACTCACCACCGTTAAGCATGGAGACAAGCCCCACCGACCCGTAGAGTAATACACCAAAGGCCGCTAAAACCCTTAATACGGCGGAACTCACCACTTGTTGTGCGACATCTACACCAAAGAACATCGTGTATAAAATGATACCTGCAGCAAAAATTACGCCTGCTTGAAAGCCTCCGCCCGGACCGTAGTCACCGTGAAACTGAACATAAAGCGCAAATAAAAGAATCGGTGGAATCAAAATTTTGCTGACGATGCGCAAAACTTTGTGGTGTTTAGCGACATTGCTCAGGGGCGCTTTGCGCTGCGCGGGCTTTAACATAAGCAGCGACAATACACCGATACCGGCGGTGAAAATAACGGCTACTTCACCAAAGGTATCAAAGCCACGATAGCTGGCTAGCACTGAGGTGACGATATTTGGAATCCCTATCTCGGTGCCCGACTGCTCTATGTAGCGCGGGGCGACATGCATATGGGCCGGTGCATTAGCAGAGCCAAATGCGGGCATACCAAAGGTGCCAATCATCAGCAGGGCACCGGTAATAACCACCAACATTAGCGCAAAAAAATTGCGGCTGCGGCTCGTTTTTTCCCGGCGACCAACCATCGCGAGGGTGAGCAGCATAAGTAGTGGTGATATTCCCGCACCAACTGCGGCCTCTGTAAACGCTACGTCGACAGCATCCATCAGGACGAAGAAGCTCGCCGATAAAAAACCATAAATACCGGTCAGCATGACGACCGCAATCAGATCGCGACTGAGCACAATCCCAATTGCGGTAGCGAATAGCATGCTAAGCAAAGCAAGATCGATAAATAGTTCTATGGGAAAACCCTCCCCGCCGCAGCGGTGCCACGGTTATAGTTAAGCGTCATGGCGAACTTCCTTTGATTCATTCTGTTGATGACGCCAAACAGCCTTTGCCAAAGCATGGCTTGAAGTCGGGCTCGTAAAAAGTATGAACAACAGAATCATGATCAGCTTGAGAAGCACCAGACTCCAGCCAGCCAATAGCATCAAGCCCATGAGCAACAACGTAGTTGCAAGGGTTTCGGTCACACCAGCGGCATGCATACGACTAAGGGTGTCGGGGAACCGCAATACGCCCAGTGCACCGGTAAAAATCAGAAAACTCCCCAAAAGTAGCAGCGTACCACTTAGGAATCCTATTGCATCATTCATCGGCAGAGCGACCTTCCTCAGCTTTCTGAGTGTTTTCAAAGTATCGTAAAATCGCGATCACACTAATGAAATTCATTAGTGCATAGAGCAGCGCAATATCGAGAAACTCTGGTCTTCCGAACAAAAAACCAAGCACAGCAATGAGTAAAACTGTTTTGGTGCCAAATAAATTAGCGGCCAGTACGCGGTCAAAGATGCTAGGGCCGGCAAAGCCCCGGATCATCGCCATCGCCATAACCAGTAAAAGGGTAAAGGTTGTTACAGCCAGCATCATTTTTCCAATTGGTCCACTCGACGGGACATTTCACCTGCGTCGAGATCATTAAGGTTGGCTTGGGTGAGGCCGTGTACTAAAACCTCGTTATCGGAAAGCTCTACGGAAATTGTTCCGGGGGTGAGATTAATCGAGTTGGCGTAGACAACCCGCCCAATGTCAGTCTTTTGGCCTACTGGGAAGCGCCGAGTGCCGGGACTGATTGTGCTGCTGCCCAGCCAGATGCGTTTTACTACATCGACATTACTGATAATGATCTGCATTACTAGCCAACTGTAGTAGCGGGGAAGGTGGCGGGTTAAGTGGATAGGCTGAGATTCGTGATCGACAACGTCCATACGATGGCAAACCCAAACAACCAGCGCAACGGACAGCACCCCAAAGGCCAATATCAAGGCAGTGTAATGACCGGAATTGGCGAGCCATATTGTGGCTAATAGCGCTGAAATACTAACGGTGTGTTTCATAGATGCCTTAAGTATTTTCATTTTTCTTTGTTTTAATCACTGCTGTAAGCCCTTGCTAATAAAGGGTTTAAAGAGATCATGCTCCCTGCAGGGTCTTGGCCTTTTGTTTATAATAGCTCACTAATCAAGTGAACGGCCTTTCAAAACCTGTGTTGGCGAATTTAGCATGCTTAGCGTTGCCGAGTAAGCAAATAAGGTGCGGCTTTAATTGCCTAGGCGTATTACAGCCCCTTGCTTCCGACCTATTAACGGCGTTTTCGGGTACTTACTCTCTATACCACAAAAGCAAAGTATTTAGGGTTGCCTAAATATTAATCAACCGCCGTCCTAAGTAATACCTATTCGCGCGTAAAAGATGCCCAAGCTTAGCGTAAAGTAGCCTTTATAAACAAGCATTTGGCTTAGCAATCGGGTATGAGTGAAACTTAGCTGCAGGTAAACCTTAAAAGACACGTTTTTTAACTTACACATGTATCAAAAATTGCCATATACCGCTAAGTAAAGCATGTGACCCAATAAGCGCCATTTATCGCTGTAAATGACGCTTATGATTTATAACCTTCCGCTTGCCGCTAACACCGAAGTGCTGACTACCGGTAATTCCTAGTCAATGGGCGAGACATACGGGACAGTAATTTATGCGTTCGCTCCAGAAGCGTCGATTTTGCGGCAAGGCACTGTCGATTTATTGAAGCTGAAAAAGAGAAGGAGTGCTTGCATTGGCTGCCCCTAAATTCACGTAAACTTAGATTACTTGATTTCACCCTCTAGGTGAGAAGCCACTAGCGCTTTAATCGCCCCAGCTGGGGTTTCTGCGGAGGAGACGCGATGAGGGGTGACCAAATGCGCAATAAAGTTTACAACCAGCCGACACACAGCGAGCAAGGGAATGACGCCGAAAAAAGCAATGCTTATCCCGAGGCGAACGCTAAGTAAATCTCGGGACTCAGCCGCGTCGGTCTCAAACACATTGCGAATCATGTCGACATCGATAAACGTGCCAAACTGATCTGTGAAATAGGCCCTTGCCGCGGCCGTCAATACAAACAGGCCAATAGTCATACGCTAAGGCAATATATAACTGAAAGTAGCCATTAAAAGTGTTAAACACGCTATTAAGAGCAGCGTCGCAGTGATAATGAAACCGTCATTTTCTGCGAAGGGGTAAAGTGCCAGTAGCGTTCTAAAAAAAGTTAAGTTTGCCGTGCCAGCTAAAAACACCGAGGTGACAATAAAGATCTGCTAGGGACGAATTCGAGTAAGCCTTAACATACCGTTTCTCTATATAACAACAGGCATACCCAAGTACGGCAGTCGAGTGCAATGAATACAATTTGCATATCTGCCATGCCATACAGAATATCGACCAATAATTAAGTAATGCTTAAGAAATAGAGTGGAGATAAGCACTGGGCATGCTTACTGACTACCCAGTGCTGGTGAGACGTGTGTTTTAAGGCTATGTTATAGTGGCCGCGCCTAGCAAAACCGCAAATTCATGGCCACTCGGCCGTGGCTAACCTTCTAACTGCCAACACAAAATAGACAATGCCTGATAGTAAATTACTAAAAAACGAGACCAGCCGCAGTCGTGGTCGGCCGAAACTCGAAGACGTGGCCGACATTGAAAAAACCATTCTTGACGTCGCCCTTAAGGAGTTCTTGACCCAGGGCTATGGCGGCGCGTCAGTATCTAAAATTGTCCGAGACGCTGGCGTGTCGAAGACGACAGTGTATTCCCGCTTCGCCTCTAAAGAAGCCTTGTTTCATGCGATTATGGAAACACAGCTCGAAAGCCTGGCACCAGCAGACCTACTAATCTCCCCAACCGGTGGGCACTCCCTAGAAGAAGGCCTGCGAAATTATGCTAATCGCATGCTCGAAGTAAGCCTTGAGGGGCCAATGCTTGGCGTGAATCGGTTGATGTATAGTGAGTCTCACCGTTTTCCCGAATTGGGTGCCGCAGCAGCCAAAAGAACCCAGCTCGGCGTTAAACGCATCTCTCGGTTTATTAACGACTGCGCCACGGCACAAGGCATTTCCTGTAACGACCCAGAGACCGCTGCTGAAGTGTTTATTTTGGCTATTCGGGGCTGGTTTATCGACGCAATGCTAACCAATCGCAAGGTTACCTCCAAACAACGAAAAGAATGGGTAGACAAGGCGATTCGCGTACTTATGGCGTCGTCAAACACTTGGTGACTACTCAGATATAGCACGCTTGACGAATTATCCAAACAAGTCGGCAGCGCACAAGCGACCTCAAAGCATGTCTTTAACTCACGCGAGGGTAATTTAGCAACCTAAGTATCTTGACCCATTAAATGTACTGGCGGTATCATTAATATTCTGGTCAGGATCATGCATTTGGTTTAAATGCTAAAAATAACAACAACCTCGGCAGCGCCGAGAGCTTATAAATTTCAGTGGCGCCCATTGGTTTAGCCCGCCGGAGAAAGCACTGTGCGTATCGAAGCCGTAAATCTAAAAGATCATATCGCAAGCGAAATCAATCTTACTGTAGATCAATTGATAACACCTGCCGCCGGTGCGGAGCTACGTAAATTATTACGCCAACGCGGCGTTTTGGTTTTCAAGAAACTACAATTAAGCAGCGAGCAACAACTCGCATTTGCGAGTAATATGGGTGTGGTGCGGCAAGAGGGTGAGAAGGGCATTTTTAAAATAAGCCTAGATAAAAAAGCCAATGCTCGCGGCGATTACTTAAAAGGTTCTTTTCTCTGGCACATGGACGGGACCCAAGATCGCACCCCAGTGTTTGCCTCGCTATTAACAGGCGTTAAATTATCTACGGTCGGTGGACAAACGGAATTTGCTAATTCCTATGAGGCTTATGAACAGCTGCCACCAAAGACCAAAGAGCGTATTGCCACGCTCCGTGTTGTTCACAGCGTTGAAACCTCTATGCGCCGTGCCGGCATTGAAGAAACAGACGAAAACTTAAGCTACTGGCGAAGTATTCCGGACCGGACTCACAATTTGGTGTGGACCCATGAGTCAGGGCGTAAATCCTTAGTCATTGGCTGCCACGCGTCCCACGTAGAAGGTATGCCTAAAGAGGAGGGGCAAGCCTTGATAAACGAGCTGATCGAATGGACTACACAGCCCAAATTTGTGTATCGCCATGAGTGGTCTGTCGGTGATTTATTAATATGGGACAACACCGGCGTTTTACATCGCGCTGAACCCTACCCGCTGGAGAGTGGCCGCGAAATGAGCCGAACAACGCTGGTAGGTGAAGAGGCGTTCTCTTAAAACTTCACCAATACCCAATCCTTCTAGAATAAGGTTTAAAAGTAATGGCCGAACACCGTAAATTAGACACTCTCTTATCTATTAGCCGAGGCAGCCCGCTTTCCGAAGAGCCGGGCATTGGTGCACTTACCTTAGGTGGTTTTCTTAAAGAGGTGGTTGCCAACCATGGGCCAAAGGAAGCCGCGGTACTGCGCGAAGGCGATAACGTTGAACGCTGGAGCTATAACGATCTCTGGGATCGCTCCTTAGAGGTGGCCAAGGCGCTGGTGGCCTGCGGTGTTGGCAAAGGTACACGGGTCGGCATTTTGATGACCAACCGTTTAGAATTTCTTTCCGCAACCTTTGGAGCGGCACTCGCTGGCGGTGTCACCACAACGCTTAGTACTTTTTCCACGTCGGCCGAGTTAGATATCCTCCTTAAAAGCTCAGCCTGTTCCGTCCTTTTGCTTGAAAAATCCGTTTTAAAGAAAGACTTTGTGACAATGCTCGGCGAGCTAGAACCAAATATAAACCAGGTGATGCCGGGCGACTTGCGCAGTGAGCGCTATCCATTTCTGCGCGTATTAGCCGCTGTCGATATCAACCAAAATGCCGGTGGGATTGAAGATTGGAACGCCTTTTTAGCCCGAGGCCAAGATACGCCGACAGCATTAGTTGAGGCCTGCGCTGCCAGCGTCATGCCTGCGGACCCCGGCGTCTTATTTTTCTCGTCTGGCTCAACGGGTAAACCCAAAGGTATCCTCAGTGCGCACCGAGGGGTGTGTTTACAATTGTGGCGCTGGCGGAAGTGGTACCGTTTTGAAGAGGGCTTGCGGAGTTGGTCAGCGAACGGTTTTTTCTGGTCTGGCAATTTTGCCTTAGGTATAGGTGGCGCGTTGTCAGCAGGTGGATCACTTATTCTGCAGCGCACGTTTGACCCAGAAGAAGCGCTGGAGCTAATGGCTATTGAAAAAGCGACCTTCTTATTTGCATGGCCACATCAATGGGCGCAACTAACTGGTGCCTCAAACTGGTTGGATGTCGATCTTTCCGCACTCAAATTCATTGATGCCGACTCGCCTATCGCTGCGCATCCCACTATCAACACCACATATAAAGAACCGGCTCAAGCCTACGGGAATACCGAAACATTTACCTTGAGTTCAGTCTATCCGGCTAATACCCCAGCGGACGTAACTGCAGGCAGCCATGGTATACCGGTGGAAGGTAATATTTTTAAAATTACCGATCCCATCACTGGTGAGATCATGCCTCTGGGACAAAGTGGCGAAATCGCGGTAAAAGGGCCGACACTGATGCTAGGCTATCTAGGGGTCCCACTAGACGAAACCCTCGACGACGAAGGTTTTTTCCACACCGGTGATGGCGGCTATATCGATGAGCAGGGTAGAATTTTTTGGGCTGGTCGTATAAATGACATTATTAAAACGGGTGGCGCCAATGTATCGCCAATTGAAATCGATGGCGTTATTGCTAAATGCCCGGGTGTTAAAGTTACTAAAACTGTCGGTATACCCGATGAGCTACTTGGTGAAATGGTGGTGACCTGTATTGTCCCCCATATTGGTGCCAGCTTAGATGAAGCTAAAGTGCGCAATTTTGCAAAAGAGGTTTTAGCGAGCTACAAAGTGCCACGGCGGGTTTTATTCATGGAGGAGTCCGACCTCGAGTTAACGGGGTCAGCGAAGATCAAAAGTTCGGACATTATCGAACTCGCGAAGAAGCGACTGCAAAGCGAAGCTTAACAGAGCTCAGGTATTGTTCCGCTAAAATCATTACTAGGGGGTGAGTCCCCCTAAGTAGCCACTTCCATATCATTCCTAGTATCAAAACTTGCTCAGTTCAGCGTGTAAATGATAACCCCAGCCTCGGGGTTCTAGGTATATACGCCCCCGATAAACCAGCTAATATTTCTCTTGACCATTAATAAGACTGGTCGGTATCATAAAATCATAATACAGGGCTTTCGTGTGCAAACTCCGTTTAATTTAAGTGAGCCCGCGCAACAATAATAATGAGGGCAATGAAATGATTCGTTCCATGCCGGCCAAATGGGATCTCGAAGCAGATGTTGTATCTATTGGTTCTGGCGCCGGTGGTTTAGGTGCGGCAATAACTGCCCATGACTACGGCGCGAGCGCTTTGGTGCTTGAACGTTCAGAACAAGTTGGCGGGGTGACAGCCTACTCAATGGGCGAAGTATGGGTTCCCGGTAATCACCTCGCCGCGGAGCTCGGCATTAAGGACTCCATTGAGGCCGGTGTCAGCTACATCAATAACTTGGCAATGGGCTTTAATAACGATGTTGCCACCTTAAATCAAGCCATCCATGCACCGGTCGCCATTAAATACTTCGAAGAAAGTATCGGCCTAAAAATGTGCGTCGTTCGGCACTTATCCGATTATTACTATCCACTAACAGAAGGCAGCACCGCTGAGGGCCGATGCCTTGAAGCACTGCCGTTTCCCGCGCAAACCTTGGGTGAATGGCAGCACAAAACCCGCGTTTCTCCGCACGTCCCCTATAGCCTGACCCACGAAGATATTTTCGACAATGGCGGCCTAGCCAATATGTCTAATTGGGACTACACCGTAATGGGTGAGCGACTAGCCAATGACGAGCGCTGTGCCGGCCCGGGGCTCGCCGCTTACTTTGTAAAAGGTGTGCTGGATAGAAACATTCCCTTGCTCACAGGTATCTGTGTTGAAGAACTGATCGCCGATGGCGAGAACATCATCGGTGTGCGTGCCACACAAGATGGTAAAGATATCTACGTTAAAGCTAACCGTGGTGTTGTGGTGGCGGTCAGTAGCTTTGAGCGCAATGCCCAGTACAGTAAAACCGTCGGTTCGCTTATAGAGCCTAAGTCGATGGTAATGCCCACTATTCAGGGCAGTCATTTACGCATGGCAGGTGAAGCTGGAGCCCAAATTGCAAGGGTACCTGATGCCGCCATGTTAAGTTTCCATGTACCAGGCGAGGAGCAGGAGGAGGGCGTACCCCTGTGGCGTGGCGCTTTACCTTTTATGGGTTTGCCCCACACCATCGTGGTTAATCAGCGTGGCCAACGTTTTTCTAACGAAGCGTTTTATCGATCGATTTACTTCGCGTTAGAAGAGATAGACGGCATGACTCAGTCTTATAAAAACTTTCCCTGCTGGGTCGTAATGGACAGCCAGTGCCGACAGAAATACCCTTTCGGTTCGATTATGCCCGGTGAAGAAATGCCCGCCGAGCTCGCTGTCCGCGCCGATAGTTTAGAAGAACTTGCCGAAAAAATAGGCATGGACGCGGATGGCCTAGCGGCAACCGTTAATACCTTCAATGCTTATAGTCAAACGGGCGAGGATCTGGATTTCCAACGCGGCACGTTCCCGTGGGGCGCTATGATGTGCGGTGATCCAAATCAAAAACCTAATCCGAATTTGGGACCCTTGAATCAAGGTCCCTATTACGCCATTGAACTGCACCGCATGGCTGGCGGCGGCATTACCTCAGCCGGTATTTTAATTGACGAGCACTGCCGCGCTGTGGCTTGGGATAACACCCCAATTCGGGGTCTTTATATTGCGGGAAATTCTGCGGCGCGTTTGGATAATGGTGCTTTGATGCAGAGCGGTATTACCAATGCACGAGGTATTACCCACGGCTACCTAGCCGGTCGTCACGCCGCAGGCAATCCCAGTGATTTACTGGCACAAGCGATTAAATAATTAATAACGCTGAGGCTTTAAATGATAGAAGCAGAACATTCCATTGTCATTGACTCAAATATCAACCAGGTCTGGGATTATGTGCAAGACATCCGTAAATGGGCGATGCTTTTCCCCGGCTGCAAAGACTGCGATGTTATCGACGAAAATAACTCAAAATGGCTCATAAAAGTCGGCGCAGGCGGCCTGATAAAAACGATCAATGTACTTGTAAATGTGAGTGAATGGCAGGGGCCTGAACGAGTTAATTTTAATTTTAAACTTGAATCTGAACCGGTTGAAGGCAGCGGTTCGTATCGCGCCACAAGCCAAGCTGATGGCAATACCGCAATACAGTTACAAATTAAGGTCACGGGCAGCGGTCAGATGGCGCCCATGTGGGAGGCTATGAGTAAACCCTTGTTACCGCAAATGGCCAAGACTTTTTCGAGTAAGCTTAAAATAGAAATCGAGCAATCTGCCACGGTACAAGCCAAAGGTAAGCCTGCACTATTTGAGCACTTTAGCCGGTATCTACGCGGGATCTGGCTCGCATTATCCGGCGCAGACAATACTAATACTGAACAAACTAGCTTGGCGCGAGCCCTAAAAGAGAACAAGGCAACTGTTCTTAAGTTCATTCACGCAATGAGTTGTAGCGATGCAAGCAGCGCGGACGAATGCCTCGCACCGAATGCCTTTACCGTTGCAAAAGGCTACGGCAAATTTTCAGGAGTGCGCCAACGTGATGTAATGGTTGGAACCATAAGCGCGTTTAAGCAACTGCTCCCTACGGGCTTAAACTTGGATGTTAAAAGTGCCACAGCGCAAGCAGATAGAGTTGTGGTGGAGTTCGAAGGGAATGCAAAAACCGCAGACGGTAGCTCTTACCACAACCAGTACTGCATGGTATTTACGCTCAGCGGTGGCAAGATTTCCCAAGTGAACGAATATTTTTGCAATATTCACGCTGACGAAGTTTTATGGCCGCTTATTAATCGCGAAGGTACAACTGAATCCTTACAAACTTGATTAGTTCATTAATATTACGATGGCTAGCATAATTTCTAGCGTCAACGTATTCCGATCCTTGAGCGAAAGAGGGGAATAAGCTGTCCACCTGGCTAAGGCGTTTTACTTTTATCTCAAGGATGCGGCCCCCTCAGCGAAGGCTCGCACCGTTTAAATTAGCAACATATCTTTCGAAAGAAGAATCAGCATTAATTATGCCCGCTGGCCCCAAATCGATAATTTAATCTTGCGCCATACATACGAGGTATCCCGACCATTCTGGAGTCGAAACCAAGTGCATTGTATGTTCCGGATAAATAGGTGACGTATTCTTCGTCAAGCACATTGGTTACATACAGCGATAGGTCAACGGCAGTGCCGAAAACCGCAGCCCAACTCATATTCAGATTAAGCAACTCGAAGGCGTCAATCATATCGTTAGGGGAGGCACTTGTCGCAGTCGCACGCTGCTCGCCGGTGTAGACGTAGGTTGCTCCCATTTCTATCTGACCAACCGCCTGCGGTACAGGAAGGGAATACATAAGCGATACAACTGCAGAGTTGTCGGGTGCAAACGGTAGCTCATCTCCCGTGTCCGCGATCGGTGTATAGGTAAACGCACCACTTGGCGATGCAGCCGCTACGCGAGCACTGTAATCTTCCTGCTCGATCAATTCCGTTTCAAGGTGTGAAAAGCTCAAATTAGCGCGGAGGTTTTCTGTTAATCGCAGCATTGCCTCGGCTTCAAACCCTGCAATTTCTGCCTTGCCGGCATTAGCGATAGCGGTGGTCGGCCCAGAGGTCGTTGAAACGTAGCCGGCCTGCAGTTGCATATCCGTAAAGTCGTTGTAAAAAACGGCTATATTAAAAATCCCGGGGAACCACCCACCAAATTCCGTTTTTGCACCAATTTCATAAGTGTCAACAGTTTCGGGGGAATGGGTGTTCACACCAGGATCAGCGGCGAGGTTTACGCTTCCCTGACGGTAACCCCGAGTGTATTTACCATACATCATCAATTCGTCGCGGGGGTGATAGTTGAATTCGATCATCCCGGTTGGCGCTTCACTAGACTCTTCAGGCGTTTCAACCGAAATAACCGGCGGCTGCTGAACATTACCGGCATATTTATAGAGGGTTTTGATACCATAGCCTTCAGTATCGTCCCAGGTGTAGCGCAGTCCCAAGGTCGCGCTCAAAACCTTTGAAATATCAAAGGCAGCTTGTGCATAAACGGCCTTGTTCAAATACTCCGTCTTAAACTCCTGAATTAATACACCGCCAACCGCGCCGCCCAGTGGGTCTGAGCAATTGAAAAGCGCGGGGTCAGCCTGCTCGATAGTCGACAATTCGCAAGAGAGTAACGAGGCCGCATTATTTCCCGAAAAGCCATCAGGCTGGCTATTTTCATAGTACACGCCAGCCTGCCAAAAAAGCTTATCTTCGAGTGATAATCCTTGTATACGAAGCTCTTCAACGACAGTTTGCTGACTAACAACGGGGCGATCAGGCGGAATCAAGGATACTCCAACGTTAAATCTTCGCCGATTGTCAATTGGCCCCAGCTGAACACCGGGGAGGGGCAGTAAGCCGACACCCGTTTCTGGGAAATTCAAGCCGAATATATTTGAGCCATTGTTCGATTCAAGATGGGCGTAGGCGGTTATGTTTTTAACCGTTATATTTTCCGAAATATCCCAACTCGTGGTATTGATAATTCGCGTCAGTTCTATGGTCGTTAACGGCGTTGGAACAACGCTCGCAAGATCGTAAAAGCCATCTTTTCCAATGCTCGCTTGTTCATTCAGTTGGTTTACGCAACCTACACCAGTAACGGCATAAAATGTATTGCTGTCGGGGCTTGGGTTTTCATTACACTCAAAAAGTGTCGACGTATAGCCACTGGTTCTTGAATCCAGCACGGAGATTATTGTGTAATTTTCTATGTTTTCAGTAAAGCTAAGCAGAATACTTAGTCGAAAGGCCTCATAGTCTGTATTGCCCAGTTTTTTAGCACCGACGTTTGTATAATTATTCAGGTGCCCATCGCGCTTACTTTTATCTAGTCCAAATCGGAGTCTGATTGAATCAGAGAAGGGTGTATTAGCTACGGCTTGAATACGCTCAGCATTATAATTTCCAGCCGAAGCCTGAATATAACCATCAAAATCGTCTGTTGGCCGCTGCGGTACTATCAATACCGCGCCACCAGTGGTGTTTCTTCCAAAAAGCGTCCCCTGCGGCCCCTTCAATACCTGAACATTCTGAAGATCAAAGAGGTCACCAGGACCGGCGCCATCACCAGATGTTTGCGAACTTTGCCCACGCGGTGCAACCACTTCCGCAAAATACGTCGCAACCGAGGCCGTGGTCCTCAAGTCCTGAGTGAAGCCGCGAATTGCAAACGATGACATTTCGTTACCGAACCGAGTATTGGTGGTCAGTGAGGGCGTGTAGGTCGCCAGATCACTGGAATTAGTCATATTCGCGTCGTTGATTTGCTCTTGGTTAAATACAGTAATTGAAATTGCAACATCCTGAGCATTTTCCTCCCTGCGCTGGGCCGTAACCACAACCTCTTCTAAACCGCCCTTTGAAACCTTTTTTCCCACTGGGTCTTCGGCTTGCGCAATCGCATCGGAACAAATTAGGACTACTGCTGCGTAGAGACTTTTTCTGAAAAAACTATTTATTATTATCATTCAGCTCTCCAAATAACTATTTCACTAGACGTTTATTATCATAATATTGTTGTGAACATCGATACCTCATCCATTCTCGTAACCGGCACAGATCCAACAGATCACTTAATCAAAAAAATAAACTACCTGTAGTTTTAGCTCACAGTGCCTGAGAACACCATATATTTTATTTTCCTGCTGAGGGGATACAGTATTCTCGGCACTCGCATTCAATTATTTCAAATAATGATTACTGTTCCCTTTAATTCACTGCAATATGACCTCTAAATGCGTAATCGCTGGCATTGCAAAACGACATAACAGCTTGGCAGTTAACCCAAATATTTGGTCGCTATGGCTCGTAGAAATTAAATGCCGGCTGCGCTGACCTGTATGAGGGGGAAGGCACCGACCATTAGTTGTCGGAGCCTTATGAGAGGTTTATTACGATTAAAAACTATAGCGTAATCTCGCGCCGTACATCTTAGGCATACCACCCATACGGCTTTCAATCGCTAAAGTGTTAAATGTACCCGAAGTATAGGTTACGTATTCCTCGTCCTTAATATTGGTACCGAAAACCGACAGATCAAAGTTACTGCCAAAAATACCAGACCACGATGCATTAACATTCAGCAAATTGTAAGCCGCCATAATTTCATCGCCATTTGGCGATGCGCCAGTCGCTGCAGCGCGGGTTTCACCGTTGTGGACGTAGGTCGCACCAACAGTCACTAAGCCTGCACTTAGAGGGAAGGGCAGATCATAGTTTAGCGACGCTACCCAGGCATTCTCTGCGGCAAAGGGAAGGGTGTCACCTTCGAGTGCAATGGGCGTTGCTGTCGAACCGGCTAGCTCACCTTGAATTGCCGCCGTTGCGGGATTGGTACCGCTATTTATAGCAGCCGCCGTGACAGCGTCTCTTACCGTATCGGAGTTAACCGGGCCTTGCTCAACGAGCTCAGTGTCCAGGCTGGAGTACGACAATGTTAAGCGTAAACCTTCTAATAGCTGGAACATCGCTTCAATTTCATAACCATCAATTTCTGCTTCACCGGCGTTGGTTATCGCTGTGGTTGGGCCAGAGGTCGCCGAAACATAGCCAAACTGCAATTGCATATCAGTTAGCGTATTGGTGAAGTAAGCCGCATTTATACGACCAGGTATGGGACCGCCAAATTCAGATTTAAAACCGAACTCTTTGGTGTCAACCGTTTCGTACTCATGTTCATCTAGGCCTGGGTCAGCCGCCAAATTAACGCTGCCTTGACGATAACCACGGGTGTATTTACCGTAAAGCATTAGGTCTTCGATAGGCCGGTAATTAAGCTCAAATACCCCAGTTGGCACCTTGCTAGATACCTCCGGAGAGGAAAAACTTGTAATCGGGTCTTGCATAACAGTGAGTAAGAAGTTGTAACGATCCTTGCGACCAAAGCCCGTAGTTCGGTCTTCGGTATAACGGAGACCTACAGTACTACTCAGTGATTCGGTAATGTCATAGGTACCCTGCACATAAACCGCTTTGTTTTCAAATTCAGTTTTGTAGTGCTGAACTAATACGCCGCCTAACAGGCCATTCAGCGGATCATTGCAGCGATATTCCGAAGGCGCGCCTTCCAAAGTGGACAGGTCACAGTTAATCAAGGATGCCGAGTTGTTCCCTGAGAAACCGTCAGGCTCGCTCAACTCATAATACAAACCGGCCTGCCAAATAAGTTTATCGGCAAAGGCTTGGCCCTGGGCTTGAATTTCACCAACGTAATTGCTTGAGCTAGTAACGGGGACATCTGGTAAAAGCACAGACACACCAACAACGAATTCTCGTGCGCCGCCGCCAGTTTCATTAAATTGGGTACCGAAAATATCAGATCCATTTTGGCCTTCGAGGTGCGCGTAAGCCAAGATACCTTTTAACGTTATATTTTCGGACACATTCCACGAGGTCGTGCTAATTAGGCGCTCTTCTTTAATCGTAGTAATGGGTGTGGGAACGGTACTCACCATGTCGTAAAAACCGTCCTGACCACTCGCGGCCTGCCGGTCAAGCTGGGCATTACAGCCTGAGTTAGTAAAGGTCGCAAAGGGGTTTGCTAGCGGGTTAAGCGGATCAACGCCGCTATTATTACAAGCGTAAAGTCTAGAAGAGTAGCCTGTTGACTCCGAATCCGTCGATGTGAGAAGTAAGTAACTTTCAATATTTTCAGTAATTTCCCACAACAAGCCTAACCGGAAAGCAACATAATCTGTATTCCCGAGCTCGCTTGCGCCGATATTCGTTACATTGATTAAGTGTCCCTCACGTTCATTACTATCAACCCCCAAGCGAAGGCGAAATTTGTCGGTAAACGGAATATTTAAGACACCCTGCAAACGACGCGAGCCGAAGTCACCGGTCGAAGTCTCCAGATAGCCTTCCCATTCATCAGACGGCTTATTCGGAACCAGTAGAATGGAGCCACCAGTGGTGTTTCGGCCAAATAAGGTCCCTTGGGGCCCTTTTAGGACCTGTATATTAGCAAGGTCGAATAGTGTTCCTGGGCCTGCGCCGTCACCGGAGGTCTGGGAGGTTTGGCCCCGAGGAGCAATTACTTCGGCAAAATAGGTTCCAACGGACGCGGCTGTGCGCAAATCCTGAGTGAAACCACGAATAGAGAACGAGGTATTCTCATTACCGAAACGGGTATTGGTACTTAACGATGGGGTATATGTCGCGATATCACTGGAATTGATCATATTCGCATTTGCGATCTGCTCCTGATTGAATACCGTCACCGAGATCGCAACATCCTGCGCGCTTTCCTCACGGCGCTGGGCACTAACAATCACTTCTTCCAGCACTTTTTTCCCGGAATTTTGCTCTTGAGCTGCAACCGGCGAACTTATCGTTCCGGATATAATTGCCACCGCTGCCGAGCTTAGCGATAGCGATTTTACTAGCTTGTAACTCATGGCTATTTCCTTATTTTTTTACCTGAATTCTAAGGCTTCAATCGTAGCAGGGCGGGCAATTTCACTTGATTAAACTACTTGCCTGTAGAGGCTATATGATTTGTCTTTGTGAGCGCCCACACGGGGTTGTGGCCGCGACCACTAAGCACACTAGAATTGAACGTCTTAGCGCTGTCGATAGGCGCGCCTCTCAATAGCGCTTGCAAGACTTCTTTACCGTACAAATTGCTAGGGTGGTGTTTTGAGGTAGAGAGTTTGACAAGGCATGCTAAATGGGAGTGTCGTCGAGAATGAATGAGGCCTCATTACAACTAAAACACCGCTAAAGAGCTGTACTTCTACGTACATAAATCCTAGGTTTTTCCGTTTATCATCATCGATCTAAGATCTAATTCCCGACACTAGCCCAAAGTTAAGCCGCCGTGGATAATTTGTAGCACATCATGGCAAAACGAAGTATTTAAAGCCCTCTTATATCAGAGCGTTATTGAGCCCGCACTCAGCTGTGGCACATTCAGTGTTACTCAAGATAGGATTATTTTAATGAAAAGCGCAATTCTTGTGATTTTAGCATCTACTACTATAGCAACCTTTGGGTGTGCGACCACTGCGCCTACCTTTGGCGATCGGATAAAGGCCGACGGCGAGTCGACCGTTGCCATTGCTGAACAGTGGGAAGCAGGGGCGAGTCTATTAAAAAAGGGGGAAAAACAAGTCAATGAAGGTCATAAAAAAATCGCAAATGGCCGTGCCGATCTCCGTGATGGCGAGCAACTTATCATTGCCGGTAACATCGCGGTAGAAACCAATCGTCAATCCTATCAAGCGCTTGCCCAGATAGCGCAAGGCACGACAGAAGTTGATATAGCGTCCGATCGCGCTAACAAACTTAAGAAATACGCGGTATCTTGGGAAGAGGGCGAAGACAATATTGTAAAAGGAACCGCACTAATTAAGCGGGGAAACAATAGGCTAACCGAAGGTGAGTCAGATATTAAAAAAGGTCAAAAGCTCGTAGAGACTGGTCGCATGAAAATGCAGGACGCGGAATTAAGCTATCGTCCCTAATTAGCTTAGGCCTAGATATCGGTGGGGAAGGGAGTCTTTGCCTTTCACAAATGCAACTCGGATAAGCGACTAAATGAATGAGCTACTTGAGCAATTGTTATTCGACCCCATTGTCGGAAAAGTAATTACCACCGCACTTGTTGTTCTTATCGTTATGGTATTCGTGCGCACCACCAAACGCGCACTTGGCCAATATATTGAAGATTCTGAGCGAAGATATCGTCTAAGAAAGCTGGTTACCCTTGCTGGATACATATTGGCAGTATTCCTGCTTTCACTTGTTTTTAGTGACAAGCTAGCAGGTTTAACCGTTTTTCTGGGCGTAGCTGGCGCTGGCGTCGCTTTTGCACTTCAAGAGGTAATTGCAAGTGCTGCAGGGTGGGTGGCAATGTCCTTTGGCCGCCTTTATAACGTAGGTGACCGTGTTCAATTAGGTGGCATCAAAGGCGATGTTATCGATATCGGCGTATTGCGGACGACACTCATGGAGTGTGGTGGGTGGATCAATGGTGATCAGTACAATGGACGTATTGTCCGTGTTGCAAATAGTTTTATATTTAAAGAACCGGTTTTTAACTATTCATCTGATTTCCCCTTCCTCTGGGACGAAATCACCATCCCTATTAGCTATGGCAGTAATTACGAAACGGCCAGATTGCAATTTCAACAAATTCTTGACGATATTACTGGTGAACACGCGAGTCAGTTAAATGGCGAATGGCGAAAAATGACAGACATGTACATGCTTGAAGATGCCCGACTAGAGCCAATGGTCACGTTAAGCATGAAGGAAAACTGGGCCGAATACGCACTCAGGTACGTCGTTGATTATAAGCAGCGCCGAAGCACTAAGGACAAGATTTGTATCCAAATTTTAAAAGTCATTGAGGAATCAGAAGGCCAGATCAAACTAGGCGCTTCCTCGTTCGAAATTGCGTCAGTGCCTGCGCTGGATATCAATTTAAGAAAATAGCATCTTAGAGAAGTCAATTAGCCCGTATAGCCTAAAGCGGTGATCGAATATTTTACGCAGAATAACCCTTTATGAGTTAGACACACTATTTGGGGACAAAATGGTGCTTTTTACTACCGCCTGTTGATTTGCACTTAAAACTGA
>NZ_JBFJWS010000005.1:0-53602 GCF_041623545.1 Zhongshania sp.
CGAGAAAATAGCGGCAAATATTGTGGTTACGCGCAATGCTGCGCAGCGCACTTTGATCTAAAAAACGCTGTTGAATGGCTTCTTCACGGGCGCCCGCCAGCCGGTCAAAGAAACCGTTGGCCAAGGGGCAGGAGTCGCCGTGGCAAGCATTGTCGGGGTAGTCGCAGGCCGCTTCGCGGGATGACAGCTCCAATACCCGTATTGGCGTTGGCTCAGCTTGCGCGCTACTAATTGTTTTTAAGCCTTCGAGGCCAAGTTTGCGGCCGGTATTGCGGCAGCTTAAAAAAAATAGGCGATCTAGGCCTGTTTTCGGCATCGCCTTCATTGCAGGAAACAGCACGCCAACGGTTTTGCCGATACCGGTTGGCGCCTGTAGCAATAATGGCACATTGGAGGCCACCGCTTTGTAAACATTGCTGGCGAGCTCGTGCTGACCGGTACGGAAATCAGGGTGGGGAAAGCTTAGCTCGGCGAGGGCAAGGTCTCGTTGGCTTCGGTGGTCTTGTTCTTTGGCCGCCCACTGGGCGTATTCTCGGCACAGCGCGCAGAGGTAGTCCCACAGCTCTTCAGCGCTAAATTCGAGTGTTTCATGGGTTTCTTCTTCGCGGCGCACCTCAAAATAAGTCAGCCGAAGATTAATGGCATCGCGTTGGTCGCGGTGACAGAAGAGGGCGCCGTACACTTTTAATTGCGCCCAATGTAAGGCCCGTCGCCCCGGACCGATACGGGCAACATTGCCGCGATGGGTTTTAATTTCTTCGAGAAAGCAATCCTCTGGCATCGCATAGTAGCCGTCGACGCGGCCACCCACACTTACGCCTTCGCATTCGCCGCGCAGGGAGTACTCCGAGACATAGGGGTCGGGGCGACGCTGCTGGACCGTGATATGGCCGATTATGCCTTCTTCGGCGCTGGGCGCTGGCGTATATCGATACTCCAAACTGCCGGTGCGTGCGGCAAATTCGCAGAGCGATTTTACGGATACCGCAATCACGTGGTGCGCCATTGGACTTGCGCGACTTCAATGGGAATACCGTTGTCGAGCATGGTTTCGATCCATAGTGTTTGGTGATCTTGGAGTTTGTCACCGGGGCCTTTTACTTCAATCAAGCGGTAGCTTTGTTGCGCTAGGTCAAAGACGCTTAGGTCAGGCATACCGCGACGGTGATTGCGCAGATCGCTTAATAGATGGCGGAATATCACCTTGAGATGCTGCGCTGGAATAATTGCGAGCGCCAGGTCAATTAATTCTTCGCTGAGTGCGGGCCAGTGCACTAGGGAGCAGGCGGTGCCATGTTTGGACTGCCAGCATTGCTTAATCAAGCCTGTATAGCCACCGGTATCTAAGGTGGCGAGCTGGGCATTGATTTGAACTTCTCGGCGGCGCAGAAAGTCAGCTCGATACAGGTCGGCAGGGCCGGCCTGAAAGGGGTGGAAGAAAGCGCCGGGTAGGGGCTCAAACAGTACCGGCCAGAATAATAGGCCAAATAGGCCGGTGAATAACCAGTTCTCGGTATAAAAGCCGTGGAGTGTCCCGTCATTAGTGAGCGCCGCTAATGTCGAAAATTCTACTCGTTCGCCGGTGTTGCACAGGTTTAGCTCAATCGTCGGCAGTGTTGGCTTGCGCACTGGCTTTGCTTTTAAACCAATTTTACGGTTTAGCCGTCGCTGGACACGCCCGAGGTGGAGACGGGTTTCGGGTCTAGTGATATTGCCTAAATCTTGCTCTAAATCGCGCAGTACCTCATGTGGGTCACGGTCACTTTTTTCGAGTACGCGGTACAAGCGTACCTTGGCTTCGTCCAATGTATTCTCGGTATAGAGATCTGTGGCTAGGGCGATCTCACCGGTGCGCTCGGCATATTGGCCGAGCTGAAAGCTTAGCCGTTGGCGTCGGAACTCGAGCCAGGGATTGCTTAGGGCAGTGGGTACCAGCGGTAATATTTTAGTGGCGGGTGTTTCCTCAAAAAGCAGTGTGATGCACCTGTGTAGAGTAAGGTAATTATCGACATCTGCGCGACTTTCAAAGGCGCGAGATTGGCTGTTGAAGGCGACTTTTTCATAGCTTTGGTGGCCTAATTCCGTCAGTACGAACTCGGACCAGTCCTGATGGAGGTTGCCAAAAAACATCAGCCGTAGGCGGTCGAAGGTTTCCATGTGGCGCAATGCAATTAGGGTGAACGGCGCGTCTGGCCACCACTGCGTTAACGGCGCTGGGGAGTCTGAGATCGGTAGCGATTGAAGTGTGGTGAGCAGTTCTGATTTCTTGCTTGATTTAGGGACCGGGCGCTCAGCGGCCTGAAGCATGTCCAGTAGTTCATCGCGTCGACAATGCTTGTGTACGTCTGCGGCGTCGATATGGGGCTGGTAATCGATAAAGCCGCAATCTGACAGTTCATCAAGGGCTTGCGCCCTTTCCGGTATCTCGTCGTATTCCAGCTTATCACTGCGAAATAGCTCGCCTTTACGGATCATCATTCTGGCAAAGAGTGCCTGCGCAGGCGTCGATAGCTGCAAGAGCTGCTGAAAAGTTTGTGCTTCATCTGCGGTGAGTAAATCACCGTGGTAGCTTGTTACCCAGCGCACTACGGTTTGCAGGTTCTTGAGGTAATAAAGGGGATCCTCAAGTGAGGCTCGATCCAGCGAGGTGGGTGGCGGTTTGGCGGTCATGATGTTCTTGTCGACAGCAATTGGTGGCGGGCCTGACACGGTGTTTTCATGGCTGGGTCCTTAGTGGCAGGCAAATTGTTTAGCAGCAGTAATTCACCTTTATCTCGCGATTATTTGGTGGATTACACCCAGATTGAGGTTGTCGCTGAACAAACTGGTGATTTTGGCCTCGTTTGTTTTTCTATACTGGTGGCAGTATAAACTCCCACAAGTATCTTGTAAGCCCTAGCGTACAGCACGGCCGACGGGGCATGCTTCCTTGAATTGGAGTTAACACCTGCGAGTTAGGCGAGGCGCTATGAAAATTACCCAAGAGCAGATTATAGCGAGTATGCCGTCGCATCTGCGGCCCTATACGACCCTACAGCATTACGATTCCTACACGGCTCAGGATCATGCCGTGTGGCGTTTTTTGCTCAGAGAGCTAGCGACACGCCTTGAGCAGACCGCGCATCCCATATACCTCGAGGGCCTCGAAAAAACCGGCATTTCGCTCGACGCGATCCCGAATATGGATGACATGAATGAGAAACTGGCGGATATCGGCTGGTCGGCGGTCGTGGTCGATGGCGTGATTCCATCAGCCGTATTTATGGAATTGCAGGCATTAAAGATATTGCCGATTGCTTTAGATATGCGCTCTATCGATCACATGCTGTATACGCCGGCCCCAGATATTGTTCATGAAGCGGCGGGGCATGCGCCGTTTATTATCGATTTGGATTACGCGGATTATTTACAGCGGATCGGCGAGATCGGTGTGAAGGCACTCAGCAGTAAACAAGATTACGCCATTTACGAAGCGGTGCGAAAACTGTCGATAATAAAAGAAGACGCATCGCGGGGCGCGGCGGAACTCGCCGAAGCGCAACGTACCTTGGAGCGCACGCTGGCGGCGAGTAATAGTACCTCAGAGGCGTATCAGTTATCTCGCCTGCACTGGTGGACCGTAGAGTATGGGCTGGTCGGTAATGTGAACGATTATAAAATATTCGGTGCGGGTTTACTGTCTTCGCTAGGAGAGAGCGGTCACTGCTTGGATGACCAGCGGGTCAAAAAAATTCCATTAACGGTTGCGGCGATAAATTGCCCATACGATATTACCTGTGAACAACCGCAATTGTTTGTCACCAAAAGCTGCAAGCATTTAAGCCAAGTTTTGGAGTCCTTTGCCAATGGCATGGCATTTAAGCAGGGTGGCGCGATCGGCCTTCAGAAAGCATTGGATTGTGCCACCGTGGCCACGGTGGAGTATTCCTCGGGCATCCAATTAAGTGGTGTTGTCAGCAAAATACTAACTGATGCCGTTGGCAACGAAATTTATGTCGCCACGTCGGGGCCAAGTCAGTTGGCCTATAAAAGTGCGCAGTTGCTCGGTCATGGCATTGTTGAGCACCCTAAGGGCATTGCCTCGCCGGTTGGTCAACTCAAAGATATGCCACGATGTTTGTCTGTTTATACAATTGACGAACTGAGAGAATTGGGGATTTATTGCAATGCTGAAATACGCCTAGAGTTTTTGTCCGGCGTCACGGTTGTTGGCTGCTTAAAAAATATTCTGCGTCGCGATCATAAAAATTTATTATTTCGTTTTAGCAACTGTACGGTCACTGGGCCCACTGGCGAAGCGCTATTTCGGGCCGATGAGGGCGATTACGATATGGCCATAGGTGAGCGGGTCGTCTCTGTTTATGGCGGCGCCGCAGACAAGGAACATTACCCTTTGCGGCTGTTGCCGCCATCGGCAAGTCATCAAACGCGAAACCACAGTGAGCGCGAGTTAGCGCTGTTTTCAATGTATCAAACAGTGCGGGATATGCGTGAAGCGGGAACATATATTGATTTAGCGGTATTGTGCTCATTGCATGACTGCCTTGCAAAGTACCCGAAGGAGTGGCTATTGCGCTTTGAAATACTGGAGTTATTGCCGGCAGATCATGACCATTACCACCGTATCGTTGCAGAGTTAATGGCCTTGCGCTCGCATTCCGAGGATTACGCCTGTCTAATTGACATGGCCCTAGCCAGCGTGGCGACGGTCAAGTCCTAGGCTGAATAACATTGCCTTAATAAGCAAAAATCAATTAGAGAAAAACTATGCTTCGTATGCCTATAGGCACTTTTATCAATATGTTGGCCGTCATACTGGGTAGCTCGCTGGGTTTAATGTTTGAACAGTTTATGTCGGCAGAAATTCAGACAATTTTATTTCAGGCAGTGGGTCTTGGTGTGCTGTTAATGGGCATTGGCCTGGGCCTGAAAATTGCCGATAGTTATTTATTGCTCCTTATTTTTGCCCTGATCTTAGGGGGGATTGTCGGCCAGTTATGTCATTTAGACTTGCTGCTTGAGGATGCGGCCAGCCGCGTAAAAACTGCTTTTCAATTCGCAGATCCCCGCTTTACTGATGGCATGGTCACAGCGTTTATGGTGTTTTGCGTGGGCTCCTTGACTATCGTTGGCGCTATCGACGAAGGCTTGACGGGTAATCGTAAAATGTTGAGCGTTAAGGCAATGATTGATGGCATGGTGTCGATTGCCTTCGCATCGTCAATGGGAGTTGGGGTGATGTTCTCGGTGATTCCCATGCTGATTTTTCAGGGTGGTTTGACCCTGTTGGCAGGCAAGGTGCGGCGCTTATTTACTGAGGAAATTGTCAGTTTAATCAGTGCTACCGGTGGCGTATTGATTATGGCCATTGCTCTTAATGTACTAGAAATCACTGAGATTAATGCGGTTAACTTGATGCCTGCGCTGGTCTTGGTCGTTCTATTGAGTGTGCTGAGAACAAAGTTCATGGCGGTTCTGGACGCAAAGCGCGGTTGATAGAAAACAGATCGTTAGGATAAATGTATATTTAAAAGGGCGGGCATGAATCACCGCCGTTTACGAGGTAAAACGATGAATCTCTGGTCACCCCAAAGCTGGCGTAGCAAGCCGGTATTGCAGCAGCCAAGCTATGCAGATCGTGATAGCTTGCTGCAAGTTGAAGCCGAACTGAAGGGCATGCCGCCATTGGTATTTGCCGCCGAGACGCGCTCATTACACAACAGTTTGGCCGACGTCGCACAGGGGCGCGCCTTCCTGCTGCAAGGCGGCGATTGCGCGGAAAGCTTTGCTGACTTTTCCGCCACCAGTATTCGCGACACCTTCAAAGTGCTGCTGCAAATGGCTATTGTGCTGACCTATGCTGGTCGCAAGCCGGTGGTTAAGGTGGGGCGTTTGGCTGGTCAATTTGCCAAGCCGCGATCAGATGATATGGAAATTAGAGACGGCATTCAGCTGCCGAGTTATCGCGGGGATATTGTCAATGGCACTGAGTTTGATGCCATCGCGCGGGCTGCAGACCCTCAGCGCTTGCTGCGCGCCTACCACCAGTCGACATCAACCTTAAACTTAGTTCGCGCATTTGCCAGTGGTGGTCTTGCCGATCTCCACGCCGTGAATCAATGGAATTTAAGTTACTTAGAATCTAATCCCCTGCGCGATAAATACCAGAACATCGCTAATACCATCCAAGATGCATTGGCGTTTATGGAGGTCTGCGGTATCAACAGTGCGAATACGCCAACCTTGCGCGAGACGACACTTTATACCTCCCATGAAGCACTGCTCCTTAATTATGAAGAGGCCTTAACTCGGCAGGATCATCTCACCGGCAAGTGGTACGACTGTTCCGCCCACATGCTGTGGATTGGCGAGCGTACCCGTCAGCTCGACGGCGCGCATATTGAATTTTTCAAAGGCCTACATAATCCCATCGGAGTAAAGATTGGGCCAACAATGACGGCAGATGAACTGATTGGGCTTGTCGACGCCCTGAACCCAGAGAATATTCCCGGGCGCTTAACTCTAATAAGCCGAATGGGCGCAGATAAAATAGAACAGGTATTGCCTGCACTCGCGCGCCGAGTGCAGGCCGAAGGGCGCTCGGTGGTATGGTCCTGTGACCCCATGCATGGCAATACCGTCAAGGCGGCTGGGGGCTACAAAACCCGATCCTTTGATCGAATTCTGCTCGAAATAAAGCGCTTTTTTGCGATCTTGCGGGAGGCGGGTGCCCACCCTGGCGGTATTCACTTGGAAATGACCGGCCAGCACGTTACCGAATGCACCGGTGGTGCCTATGCGATATCGGAAGCTGATTTAGCGAAGTGCTATCAGAGCCAATGTGATCCTAGGCTAAACGCTGATCAGGTTCTCGAGCTGGCGTTTTGTGTCGCCGACTTTTTACGCGAGGCCTAGCCGCATTTCACTAAGCGGTCGTCAATTAGTGGGTCGGCAGGATTCGACTGTGTTTGACCTCTTGCAGATTAAAACTTGATTCAACGTTTTTAACGCCGGGGTATTTTAATATCCGGCGCATGGCCAATTCTGAAAAATGATCGATATTGCGGGCCACGACTTTCATCAGGTAATCGTGGGAGCCGCTCATGGCGTAGCACTCCATGATATGTTCTTCCGCTTCTACGCAGGCGATAAACTTTTTAGTGTCGGCGTCGCTTTGCTTTTCCATGGTCACCTGCACAAAGGCGGTAACTTCTAGCCCAAGTTTGCGCTGATCAACGATGGCGGCATAGCCGCTGATAATGCCACTTTGCTCCAATTGTTTAACTCGCCGAAAGCAGGGCGACTCGGAACTGCCAATTTTTTGGGCTAACTCCACATTGGAGATGCGGCCGTTGGCCTGTAGTAGCTGCAAAATGTCTCTTTCGCTTCTGTCGAGTTTCACGGCAAATACTTCCTTTATTGGCTTATTTAACGGTGGAATTATCTTATTTTAGCTGAGTATTGGCTGTAAATCGGTAAATGTAACCGGTTTTTACAAAATACACTGAATCTAAGATAAAGGTCTTATGGCTTAGGATGAAAGAAGGAGAGGGTCATGACGGATGTATTGGCGAATCCGCTGGGTACCGACGGCTTTGAATTCGTTGAATATGCGGCGCCGGATCCAGAGCTGCTGCGTAGCTTGTTTAAGCGTATGGGCTTTCCTGCCACCCATCATCACCGGTCAAAGAATATTACCCGGCACTGTCAGGGTGATATCAATTTTATCATTAATGCTGAACCCGACTCCTTCGCCCAGCAATTTGCTGCGCGGCATGGCCCCTGCGTCTGCGCCATGGCTTTTCGTGTCAAGAATGCGAGTTTGGCTATTAACAAAGCGGTTGCCGCAGGTGCTCGGCAAGTTAATCAAAAAGTGGGCCCTATGGAATTGAATATTCCGGCTATTGAAGGCATCGGCGGCAGTCGTTTGTACCTAGTCGACCGTTACGGGGCGAGCACCATTTACGATGTTGATTTTGTGCCCATTGCTGATGTTGAGCCTGCGGTATCGGCAGGCTTAAAGAGTATCGATCACCTGACGCACAATGTTCGTCGCGGCAATATGGCTAAATGGGCGGGCTTCTACGAGAAAGTATTCAATTTTCGGGAGATTCGCTATTTCGATATTGAGGGCAAAGTCACTGGCCTGAAGAGTAAGGCGATGACCAGCCCCTGTGGCAAAATTCGCATTCCCATCAATGAGTCCGCCGATGATCAGTCGCAAATTGAAGAGTATCTGCGTGAGTACCACGGTGAGGGAATACAGCATATTGCCCTCGATACCGACCAGATCTATGACACGGTAGATACTTTGCGAGAAAGCGGTATTCAGTTTCAGGATACCAACGATGTTTACTACGATAATTTGTCATCGCGCTTGCCGAATCATCCGGAGGACGAAGCTGAGCTTCATCGCCGCAAAATCCTAATTGATGGCGGCGAGTCTCAAGGCGGAGGCTATTTGTTGCAGATTTTCACCACCAATGTGATTGGCCCAATTTTCTTTGAGATTATCCAGCGCAAGGGTAATGAAGGCTTTGGTGAGGGTAATTTTCAGGCGCTATTTGAGTCAATTGAACAAGACCAAATTCGCCGCGGTGTACTGAAAGAGTAGGGTGCTAAACGCACTTAGTCTTATGCTTGAGGACACGGACAATGAAAAATTGGATTTCCTTTCCCCATGTTCAAGGTGTTGCTTCACGTCAGGCCCATTGTGATTTGCCTGAGGGCAGCTATGAGCGGGAAATTGGCAAGGAAGGTTTTTTTGGCCCGACTACCCATATGTACCATCGCCACCCGCCAACGAGCTGGAGTGATTTTCAAGGTGATTTGCGGCCCCGCGCTTTTGACACCAATAACTTAGCAGTAAACGCCGACAGTCCTTGGGGGGCGACGACTATTCTTAGTAACGCTCATTGTTGTATACGCTTTTGGGAGCTGACTTTGGCAATGCCGGAACTTGCCCGTAATGCCGACGGCGACGAGCTGCTGTTTGTGCACGAGGGGAGCGGCGTACTCTTTTGTGACTACGGTCGGCTCGCCTACCGAGACGGTGATTATATTTTGTTACCGCGCGGGACAATGTGGCGCCTAGAGCCTGCAGCTGATACCAAACTGCTAATGGTGGAGGCCAGCAATAGCAGCTTTAGGCTACCCGACAAGGGTTTACTCGGCGGCCATAGCTTATTCGATCCCGCGATGCTGGCGATTCCGGAAATGGATCAAGCCTTTATTGCGCAGCAGACCGAAGCGCCGTGGCGGGTGCAAGTTAAGCGCTTAAATACGGTGTCGCAGATCTCCTTCCCCTTTAACCCCTTAGATGCGCTTGGCTGGAAAGGCGATCTCAGCGTGGTCAGTATTAATTGGCGCGATATCCGACCGGTAATGAGTCATCGCTACCATCTGCCGCCCTCAGCTCACACCAGCTTTGTCAGTGATCGCTTTGTAGTGACTACTTTTTGCCCACGGCCGATTGAATCTGACCCTGGCGCCTTGAACGTGCCGTTTTATCACAGCAATGACGACTATGAAGAAGTGATCTTCTATCACCGGGGTGAGTTTTTTAGCCGAGATAATATCCACCCCGGCATGATCACCTACCACCCCTATGGCTTTACCCACGGGCCTCACCCCGGCGCGTTTGCGAAGGGGCAGACACGGGCTCGGGAGACGACGGATGAAGTTGCCGTCATGATAGACGCGCGGGATGCGCTAGATGTTGCAAGTGGGGCTGAAGGAATTGAGTGGCGTGGCTATGTCGCCTCTTGGGGTGGCATGAACGCTGACAAAGTTTGAAATGAGTGACTGTTAACGGGCGACAAAGATTATGAAATTAGCCTCATTACAAACCGGAAGAGACGGGCAGTTAGTCGTTGTGTCGCAGGATATGACGACAATGCTGGCGGTGCCTGAAATCGCCGCGACCATGCAAGAAGCCCTAGACCAGTGGGCAGATGTGGCACCCGCACTCTGCGGTGTCTACGACGCATTGAATGCGGGGGAGCGCCGCGGACATGTCTTTGATCCGGCGGCCTGTGCGGCGCCATTGCCCCGCGCCTATCAATGGATAGACGGCTCCGCCTATGTTAATCACGTCGAGCTGGTACGCAAGGCCCGAGGCGCAGAGATGCCCGCGTCATTCTGGACTGACCCGCTGATGTACCAAGGCGGCTCCGACTGCTTTTTAGGGCCCTGCGAGCCTATAAAAATGCGCAATGAAGACTGGGGAATTGATTTTGAGTCGGAAATTGCGGTGGTTACCGATGACGTGCCCATGGCGGTTGATGCGGCGGATGCGACGAAGCACATCAAGCTGATTATGCTAGTGAATGATATTTCCTTACGTAATTTGATACCCGGCGAACTGGCAAAGGGCTTCGGTTTTTTTCAGTCGAAACCCTCGAGTAGTTTTTCGCCCCTCGCGGTGACGCCCGATGAACTGGGCGACGACTGGCATCATGGCAAAGTCCATTTGCCACTAATAACGCAATTTAACGGCGAGGCCTTTGGCTGCCCGAACGCCGGTGTCGACATGACCTTTAGTTTTGGGGAGCTTATAGCGCACGCGACAAAATCCCGGCGGCTCAGTGCTGGCAGTATTATCGGTTCCGGCACGGTGTCTAATAAACTGGACGGCGGCGCAGGAAAGCCGATTGCCGAGGGGGGGGTGGGCTATTCTTGCCTAGCTGAACTCCGCATGATTGAGACGATAGCCAGCGGCGCGGCGGTGACGCCGTTTATGCGTTTTGGCGACCGTGTGCGGATTGAAATGCTTGATCGCCGAGGACAATCCGTTTTTGGGGCAATTGATCAACGGGTAGAGGCTTATGGCTACTAATAGCACAAAGCGGGTCTTATACAGTTACTGGCGCTCGTCCGCGGCTTATCGGCTTAGGATTGCCCTTAATCTGAAAGCCTTGGACTACGAGACAGTATCAGTGTCTTTGATCGACGGTGAGCATCAGCAGCCTGATTATTTGGCGATTAATCCTCAGGGCTTAGTGCCATTTTTGATTGACGGTGAAGTTTCTCTAGGTCAATCAATGGCGATTCTCGAATACTTAGATGAGCGCTACACCCAGGTGCCATTATTGCCGCCTAGCGCTCAGGCGCGTGGGCTGTCTCGGCAGATTGCCAATATTATCGCCTGCGATATTCATCCACTGTGTAATTTGCGGGTGCTGAAGTATATTCAACAGCCCCTCAGTGCGAGCGATAGCGAGAAACAGCAGTGGTACGCCCATTGGGTAAACAGTGGGTTTGTGGCGATTGAGGCCTTGTTAGAAAGCCATAAGGCTTACGATTTTTGTGTCGGGGATACGCCGTCTTTTGCTGATATTTGTCTAGTGCCACAGGTGTACAATGCACACCGCTTCAATATTTCCCTTGACCGTTTTCCCCGAATTAATGCAATTGCGCAGCACTGCAATGAATGGCCGGCGTTTGCGAATGCCGCGCCGGATTCACAGCGAAAGTAAGGAGTGACCGCCTCTAACGCGTGGATTCAATTTATCTCGCTGCGATTGCTGCCACAGTTCGCGAGTGGCGGTACAATACCGCCAATACCAGTACTTGCTATCTAAGATCCCCCTTTGATGCTCTGTTAATAATGGGTTTAACGGCATTTTGTTAATTTGACCGTGCCAATGTAGTGAAAACCGCGTGGTCGGCAGGATCTGATGATAGTGTTCGTTCTGTGATGTTACATAATCTAGAAGATATTCTCGGTGTTGCTTGAAAAATGGCAGTGACACCTATTCTTATAATGAGTGGGGTAAATAATGATCGATGTAAGTTCTGCGCGACTAACCAATGTTGCAGTGCACCGCGTAGGCAATAAAACGCGTGAAGAGGGGATGCGTCTCGCAGAAAAAGAATCTAAGGTAAGCGAGTCAATGGCGGAATTGCTAGCGAAGACCTACCTAGCGCCGCTCTCAAAGCAAAAAGAGATATATGATTTCTTTCATGAATCAGACCTGTCATTAAACGCCGTGTCGAGTATTGTCGGAAAGATATTTTCTGACTCAAGTGATTTTGTCGGCAAAACGCAAAGTCTTGCCAAGCATTTGTATGCTACCTCGACTCATCAGAATGTATCTGTTGGCGATCTTGTCTTTCTATTTTTTTCTGGAGTCAAAGTAGATGAGGCCGAGTCGAGTGGCCTCGCCGTAGTGAAAATCGAGAATAAAGATGATTTTCTTGAGATTACTGAATCTTCCGACTCTTTTGACATAGTGCAAAGAAGCGGAATATCCCTTAATAAGATTCAAAAGGGGGCGCTGATCTTCCCAGATAGCCAAGGCGTTTTTGTTGTTGACAATCTTGGCCAGAAAACTAAGTACTGGATGGACGATTTTTTGAAGGTATCGCCTCGAGCAACGTCGAAGTCCTACGCCAAAATATGTGGGTCAATTTTAAAAGGCATAAGTTCTAAAATAGAAGACTCTCAGGATGTTGCCGATTTAAATGAAAAAATAACAGAGAAAATCAACTCGTCGGAAATCACCTCAATTGCCGAGATAAAAGAACTTTCTTCACCGTATATTGATTCAGAGGCGCTGTCGGAGGTGATATCCGGAGTCGTAAGTAGCACGGGTGTTGATATCGCTGATGACTACGAGATTCAGTCAAAGGATTTTGCAAAGCAGGCGAAACCAATAACCAGCCGCGTGAGAGTAAGAGCGGGCGTGGGCCTAGTCATAAGTGACTCGAAGTATTCGGTGTCAGGCGTATCGATTACCGATAATCAAGATGGCTTTCAAGCTGTAGTGAATATTAAGGCGAGAAAGGAAAAGTAGCGGCTGTAGTGAAGTTTTTTGAGTTAATTTTTTGGGATGTTGAATTCTATAACTTCCCCGCCGCTAGATATTAATAAGTGATTATTCGGTGTTTTAGAATGTCCTTGCTATTTTTGAGCTTGACGAAAATCTGGCATACTCGGCGTGGTGGTCTATAGTTATTTATATAGACTTCCAGTTGCCGGTGATAAATTCTTAGCTTTAGTATTCGAAATTTTCCGTAATTCTTGATGCTTCAGATCGTCTAGCGGTGTGCGTAAATAGCTTTCAGCTATCGCGACTTGGCGGAACTAATGCTATGGTGGTCGGATATCTGCGCTGACTGATGCATTATGCATTTCTTGAGAAAGCGTAGAGATGTGAATCGTTAGTGGATTTTTTCGTATATTTAGACCCATAGCGAGAACGAGCTTCGCTATCACCCCGGCCACGAGTCGGCGCATGAAAATTCGTCAATATAAATGTCTGATTAATATTGTGGAGTGAGATTGCCAATATATTAAATGTCCATTTTCCCCTTCAAATTCACTTGTTCCTCTGTATTTACGCCGGAGGCAATGTCGCTTTTTGTCACTAATCCGAAAACTGAATTTTTAAGTTGCAGCATACTTGCTAGCGCCGTCCAATTTATCATTACAGGGAATAATCATGAATAAACATTGTTTATTATCGATTGTGTTCGCCAGTGCCTTGGCTAGCCCACTATGTGCGCAAGCTATAGATATATCGGCAGAAGAGCTTGATAGCCTTAAAGCACAAATTTCGGCGCTGCAGGCCAGGCTGGCTGAAATTGAAGAAAAGGCAGAGGTCACTACCACAAGTGTAGCGGTAAACTCCCAAACTATTGCCGAGCAGAAATCGCTTGACGAGGCGCCTGCTAAGGCCAAATCGGAGGATGGCATCACGGTAGGGGGTGCTATTCGCACCAATTTTAATCATACCTCCTATAGCGAAGGTAATAAGGATCGCGGCGGGGATTTTGATTTTGATATCTTTCGGCTAAATCTGAAAGGCGAGATCGGCGATGTTTCCTTAAACGGCGAAATTCGCTTCTTTGACTATATGACGGCGATTAAATACGCGTACGTCGGCTATCAATTTAGTGAAAAATGGCAAGTTAACGCAGGTATCACTAAGGTGCCCTTTGGTAACAGCCCTTATAATTCGAACAATTATTTTTTTAGTACCAATTATTACCTTGGCCTAGAAGACGATTTTGATTTGGGTGTCGTGTTCAAACGAAGTGTTGCCGATAATTGGCAGCTGGATTTAGGCTTCTTCAAAAATGATGAGCTCGGCGGCATAGACGGATACGTCGATAATCGCACCGATCGCTATTCATACGATATTGTTGGCAGTCGGACAGCAGGCGAGGGTATCTACGATTTGCCAGCTCAGGCGCTGGCTGAATACAATACCTTTAGCGGACGTTTTGCCTATCATTTCAAAAGTGGCGAATTAGCCACAGAAGTGGGTGTGTCGGCGCTAAGTGGTGGTCTGCACGATGGGACGAGGCGCGCTGGCGACTATCAGGCTTGGGCGCTACATGCCAATAGCCAATATCAAAGCTGGCATCTGCAGTTGCAGCAAAGCCAATACAGCTACGATATAGATCAGGTCAAGCAAATCGCCGTAGGTGCCTATTCGTTCTATGACACTATTGCCGCAGAGGCGACGTCGACTACCCTAAATGTGGCCTACGATCTAGCTGTGAATTTTGGACCAGTGACAGGCCTGCAATTTTATAATAACTACGGTGTCGTTTACGACAAGTCAGACAGTACTGCGAATACGGTGATGAATGTCACGGGGGTGTCGGTCGCAGCCGGCGGTCTGTTTACCTATTTTGACTGGGTGCATGCAAAAAATCAGCCCTTTGTGGGCGGCAGTGCGGCAGGTGATAGCAGCGCTTACGAGCAGCGCTTTAATATCAATATAGGCTATTACTTTTAAGCTAAGGTCGCCAAAATCTATATTAAACACACGTACTAAGGATAATCTGATGACAGATAACAAGGACCCGATGGTTCCTGATGGCCAGGTCACTCCAATAGATACCGACTATCAAGTAGGCCAAGACAATATTGTGCTTAATATCGGGCCATTCGGCTTAGATATTCACAATCGAGTCTTTGCTATCTCAGCCTTTGCGATAATTGCTTTTGTCGCGCTGACGTTGTTTTTTCAAGAACAAGCAGAGCCGATGTTTAGTGGGGTGCGAAACTGGTTAACCTCTAATCTGGACTGGTTTTTCATTAGCGCGGCAAATATTTTTGTACTGATATGTCTAGTACTCGTGGTCTCCCCCCTAGGGCGGGTGCGTCTGGGTGGTACCGAGGCGACGCCTGACTATAGTTATTTGGGCTGGTTTTCGATGTTGTTTGCCGCCGGTATGGGCATTGGCCTCATGTTCTATGGCGTCTCTGAACCACTGACCCATTTTACGACCTCTTTTGCGGGCACCGCAGCAGAAAACGGTGTGCGCACTGATTGGGCGCCACTGGGTGGCGCTGAAGGCAATGCCGAGTCAGCGGAGCGTCTGGCGATGGCGGCGACTATTTACCATTGGGCGCTTCATCCCTGGGCAATTTATGCGGTGATGGCCTTGGGTTTGGCGCTGTTTTCCTTTAACAAAGGCTTGCCGCTGACTATTCGCTCAGTATTTTATCCAATACTGGGAGAGCGGATTTGGGGTTGGCCGGGCCATATCATCGATATTTTGGCGGTATTGGCGACCATATTTGGTTTGGCTACGTCATTGGGGTTAGGTGCATCTCAAGCCGCCTCTGGCCTGAATTACTTGTTTGGAATTCCTTTAGGGTCAACGACTCAGATTTTGCTGGTGATTGGGATCACCTCGATAGCGCTGATTTCAGTGGTAAAGGGCCTGGATGCCGGCGTTAAAAAATTGTCTGAAATAAATATGGTCTTGGCAGTGCTGTTATTGGCTTTTGTGGTGATTGTGGGGCCAACGCTGGCTATTGCCACCGGTTTTATTGATAACATCATTGCGTATTTCCGCTATTTGCCTGAATTGGCGAACCCCGTGGGCCGCGAAGACAGTAATTTCGCCTCCGGTTGGACAGCCTTCTATTGGGCGTGGTGGATATCTTGGAGTCCTTTTGTCGGTATGTTTATCGCGCGGGTCTCGCGTGGCCGTACAGTGCGGGAATTTATTATCTCGGTGTTACTGATACCGTCTACGGCCTGTGTGTTTTGGATGACTGCGTTTGGCGGCACCGCCATCAAGCAGGTTGTGGCTGATGGTTATCAAAAAGTGGTTGAAGCTGATCTGCCTTTACAGCTGTTTAGTATGCTTGACGTCTTACCGCTGTCCAGTATCACTTCTTTTATCGCTATAGTGCTGGTTATCGTATTTTTCGTAACGTCGTCTGATTCTGGTTCGCTAGTAATTGATGTGATATCGGCCGGCGGCAAGGTCGACTCACCAACGCCACAGCGGGTATTCTGGTGTTTATTTGAAGGCTTGGTTGCTGTCGCGCTTATTCTAGGCGGTGGGTTAGTAGCCCTGCAGGCCATGGCAGTATCCACCGGCTTACCCTTTACAATGGTCCTGTTGGTAGCCGCATTTTCTATGATTAAGGGCTTGATGTCAGAACCCCGATAATTAGTAACTTACTAGAGGCTCATCCGGATAGCGTGTAAGTTCCGGATGAGCTGAATAAGTCAATCACGGAGTAACATAATGCTGGCTGAACAATCCGAGGTATTGGATTTTTTCAGGCGCCACCCGCCATTTGCAAATTTGCCGGGTGAGGTACTGGCGAATGTTGCCGCGAATATTGAAATCGCGTATTACCGAGCGCAGTCGGCTATTTTACAATTGGGGCAAGACAATCATCAGTGGTATGTGATTCGTAGTGGTGCGGTAGAGGTTTTTCGTCGCGACGGGAAATTATATAATCGTTTGGGAGCCGGCGAATTTTTTGGTGAACAAAGCTTGATGCTAAACCGCCCAGTCCGGTTTCCCGTCACTGCCTTAGAAGACACGCTGGTATACCTCGTTGGCGAAGAGACATTTAACTATTTATTTGATAATTTTGAGCACTTTGCCGATTTCGTCGAAGTAGAAGACCAAACTCGTTTACGTCAATCCATCGCCAAGGGGGAAGACGACGATACCTTGCTTACCGCGAAAGTTAGCACCTTAATAACAGCCTTACCCGTTACCGTATCCAGCGCCACAACAGTGCATCAAGCTGCCATTCGTATGACCGAGGAAAACGTATCCTCATTATTAATTACACTTGATGAACATGATCAAGCAGAGCAAGCGGGCCAAGTTGTTGGCATTGTTACTGACTTGGATATTCGTGGGCGTCTGGTTGCTAAGGGCTTAAGGAGTGATATTCCGGTGGCGGATATCATGACCACAGAGTTGATCTATGTGCAAAGCCATCAATTTGTGTTCGATGCGATGATGTTAATGCTCAAACACAAGGTACAACATCTGCCAGTTCTGAAAAAAAACAAACCTATAGGTCTCATTAGTCATCTTGATATTTTGCGATACGAATCGCAAAACAGTTTGTTCGTGGTAAAAAGTATATTTATTGCTCAGAGCGTTGACGAACTAGCGCTCTTAACACCGGAAGTACAAGCTTGTTTCGCCCGTATGGTAAATCAGGACGCTAACTCGCAAATGATTGGCAGCGCGATGGCGGTGATTGGCCGCAGTTTTAAACAGCGTTTGTGCGAGCTGGCTGAGGCGGCGTTGGGCGCGCCACCAGTGCCTTATTGCTTTTTGGCCTTGGGCTCAATGGCCCGTGGTGAACAGCTCATCGTGACCGATCAGGACAATGCGCTGATTCTTGATAATAGCTTTGTAGCGGAACAGCATGACGGCTATTTTCGTGAACTGGCAAGTTTCGTTAGCGACGGTTTAGCGCGCTGCGGTTATAGCTATTGCACCGGTAATATAATGGCAAGCAACGAACGGTGGCGCCAGCCATTAGCAGTTTGGCAGCGCTATTTTAGCGAATGGGTCGAGAAACCTAGCGCAGAATCATTGTTACACAGTGCCATTTTTTTCGATCTTGAAGGGGTGTGGGGAGAAACTCATTGGGCGGAAGAGCTTAATTGCTTGATTCGACAAAAGGCGCAAAAAAACGCCAGATTTTTAGCCTGTATGGCGCGTAATGCTCTGCTGCGAACTCCTCCACTGGGCTTCTTTAAGGACTTCGTAATGGAAACGGATGGTCGCCAGACTAATTCCATTAATATGAAGCGCCGAGGCACGGGTCCCATCGCCGACCTAGTGCGAGTACATACTTTAGCGGTCGGATCGTCGGCGCGGAATACCTTTGACCGTCTTGAAGATATTATTGAGGCGGGGATACTGCCTGCCGGTAGGGGGCTTGATTTACGCGATGCACTGGAATTTATTGCTATGGTGAGAATCCGTCATCAGGCCTCAGATATAGAGTTAAAGCGCGAACCAGACAACAATATTGAGCCAGAGCATTTGTCGGATTTTGAACGGAAAAATCTTAAAGAAGCTTTTCAAATATTAAGTGGTGCTCAGCGTTATCTGAAATTTAGGTATCAGTCAGGCCGAGTAAGTTGAGGCATCTGCATGTTTTATCTTGCTAAAAATCAACTAACCGGCCAAGCCCAAGCTGCGCCGCAGGGCAAGCGGATAGACTGGTCCGGTCGGTTTGCTTTTTTGGCTAAGACGAGTAAACACCCAGGCTTAAAAGCGTTTTATCAGCAAGGTGTCGTCACTGCCTCTACGCCAATTTGCGATGTGCCGTTAGTGGCTCTGGATTTTGAAACGACGGGTTTAGATCCTAAATACGACAGTATCGTTAGTATTGGCTTAGTGCCAATGAGTATAAGCAGGATACGCTGCAATGGCGCAAGACACTGGATAGTTAAGCCAGAGACACACCTGCATTCGACCTCGATTATGGTTCACGGTATTACCCATGCAGCGGTGGCGGGCGCACCCGATTTTGCTAGTGTAATCGACGCCTTGTTAGCTCAATTACAGGGCAAAGTAGTGGTTGTTCATTACAGCTCTATTGAACGAAGGTTTCTGTACGCAGCGCTTAAACGTCATATTCGGGAGGGAGTCGAATTCCCCGTAATTGATACTATGGAAATTGAGGCGAGATATACTCGGACTTGGCGTCAGATGCTGTGGAATAGGCTAATGGGACGCGACCCGGTATCGATTCGCCTGACTGATTGCCGTACCCGTTATCATTTACCTTATTATCGACAGCATAATGCCTTGACTGATGCTTTAGCCTGCGGTGAATTACTTCAAGCTCAGTGTGTAACTCATCTGAGCTTAGAAACACCTGTTAGTGCATTCTGGAGTTAGGCTTACAGTTCATCTCGAATTGGCGTGGAATAAGGCTTAAGCCTGTATTGCGGGTCCAAAGCATCATTCGCTAGCCAGCATAAATACCGACCAACGCTCAGTCGGGGTATGAAAATTACACCTTTAGACCGATATCTAATTGCCGTATGCTCTGCTGTGATTTTAATAGCAGGGGAGAGGTTGATAGTGCGATTGGTATGTGTGGTTTTGGCGAGTATTGTGCTGGCAGCCTGCGGCGGCAGCTCAAATACCAGTGGTGCGGTTAGCGCGGGTGGCCTGAGTGTCTGGCCGGCCTCCCAGCAGGGTGAAAACCCGCCGCCGGCGCCTGAACAGTTTGAGCCGATTGTCAGTAATGGCGACGAGCTAGCCAGTATGCTGCCGGGTAACGTAGCCAATCGTCTGTTTGATCCTGTTGCCTTTGGCTACACCGTAAACGATATTAGCGACCCGGTAATTGTAGAGCATATGGTGCGCTCGACCTTCGCTCAGCTGCAAGATGGCTCCCGCCTTCAGCATGTCTACCACTGGTATGGTCACCCCTACGAGAATGCCGAAGTCGCGCTAATACCGGTAGAATTTTTAAATCGTTATGGCACTAAGCTCTATGGCGAAATTGTCTTACCCTATGCGGCTAAAGGTAGCCCGCAAGAGGGGCCATTTCCGGTGATTATCGCCCTCCAGGGTTTGAATACCAATGTCGGCATGTACCGTTGGTGGCATCGCTTGTTTGCCGATAATGGCTATTTGGTGTTTGCCTTCGATTTTAGCGGTCAGGGGCATTCTGACGATGAAGCGGAAGGTGATCCCGGCAATAATTTGCATGATGCCCAAGACGCCATGACCTATCTATTTGAAAGTTCGTCAGTTGCCAGTGTGCTCAATGCCGAGCAAGTTGGTGTGATTGGTCACAGCATGGGGGCGGGCGCGGTTCTGCGAGTACAAGAGCAGGAAGTAGAAAATGCGACCGAGCCAAATCCGGTGCGTATCAAGGCCGGTGTGGCGGCGGCACCGGTGGGGGAGTCGGTAAGCGCGAATCCGATTCCGATCATGATTCAGACCGGTGACCACGATGGCCCTATCGCCCCCATTCCTTTTGCGAATCCCGCGGTGGTTCGGCCGCTATACGATAGCTTTGAACGTGACAGAGCCTTTATCGTGGCGGAGGCCTCCAGTCATGGCCAGCATACCAATTACCCTTTAATTCCAACCGCGACCTGGGGGCGGGAAATTGCCGCAAATTACTCATTGGCATGGATGGATTATTATCTGCGCGGAGACGCCACTGCGCTGTTAGTGCTTGAAGGTGGGCATCCTCACCTTTCGTATCTGCACGATAGTGCGACACGAATAGATGGTGTTGAAAATGCTTATCGGGGTAATGGCCCCGCACCTGATCCAGCGGAATTTGAGTAAGTTTGTGGGTGGAGTTTTCTCGAGGACGTTTAGACTACCGGCGAAACATCACCTAGAGTAGGTCATTGTGGTCGGATAAATGATCCTGCATTATGCTAAAGCATGAGGTGGTGCCCTTGTTATTTAGTGGTAGGGCGCTATTTTAAATTGAGTTTTATTAAGGGTTTTCATGGCACATTTACTCAACCCCAGTGAGCATAGTTGGTTGTTGCTGGGCTCTAAAACGACGCCTATGCACTTGGGCGCGTTGTTAATTTTTAAATTGCCGGCAAAGGCCGCTAAAGGCCACGTCGCTGGATTGATCGCGCAGCTGCGTGCTCCGGCAGATATTGTAGCGCCGTGGAATTATACTTTGGTTAAAGGGCTGAGACCCGCATGGTCAGAAAGTTCTGAGGTAGACCTCGATTACCACGTTAGGCACACGGCGTTGCCGGAGCCGGGTGGTGAACGGGAGTTAGGCGGCTTGGTGTCGCGCTTGCACAGTCACCCCTTGGATATGCGGCGGCCGCTGTGGGAGTGCCATCTCATTGAGGGTTTGAGTGACGGCCGTTACGCCCTGTTTTTTAAAATGCACCATTCTTTAACGGATTCGTCTGGCTTCTACCGGCTTTTAACAGATTGGCTGGCGTCGGTAAAATCCGGCAAAGTCAGTGCCGCGCCGTGGACTACCTTGTCGCAGCGCAGCACCGCTGACGCTAAATGGGCGCGTCCGATACTAGCAAGTGTCAATAGTCCCAAGTCAGCTTGGCAATCTGCAGTGGCAATGAGTGGCGCATTCGGACGCTTGCTTCGTGCTGGCTCAGGTGCTTCGGCGGCCCTCAAACGACCGTATCAGGCGCCCCGTTCGCCGCTTAACGTCCCGATTGGTCCGTCGCGAAGATTGGCGACGCAAAAATACTCACAAGCCCGATTGACACAACTAGCGCAAGCGAGCTCCAGCTCAGTGGAATGCATAATTCTGTATCTGTGTGCGACTGCGCTTAGGCGCTTTTTTAAAGAATATAACGCGCTACCTGATGCGCCCTTGATTGCGGCTATACCTAGTCAGCGGCAAGGTGATAGCAGCGCTGCAAGTTTGAATTTAGTGAGTTTAGCTAGCCATATCGCTGATCCATTGAAGCGCCTTGCGGCGATTAATCAGTCTTACAGTGCATCAAAGAGCCACTTAGAGGGCCTGTCTGAGGGTTTGAAAACGGTATACACCGGCATCACTGCTTTACCCTATGTGGTGGGACAGCTCAGCGGCGCAAGTGCCTTGGTGCCAGCCATGTTTAATATCAATATTAGCAGTGAAACCGGACCGGCCGAACGGCAATACTGTAACGGCGCTGAGTTAGTCGAGTTTTATCCGATGTTTCCCCTCGCCCAAGATAGCGCCTTGAGTATTACTTGTTTGCATTATGCCGATAATATTCACATTGGTATTTGCGGCGCGCGGGAAACGCTACCAAGTTTGCAGCGTTTGGCAGTGTATATGGAGCAAGCGTTAGACGATTTGGGCGCGATGCTTGAAGAGGGGGCGGTGCAATGAGTGAGCGTAAACTAAGTCGGCGGCTGCGTGATCACAGTTTAGCGGTAAATCAGCGTTTAACGAGTGCCGTCGACAATAGCTTTGACTGGTTATTTCGCCGCGACCGGCTGATTAAATCGGGGCGTACTTGGTTTGAGCTGGTACATGATGGCGACCCAATGGCGGTGCGTTACTATGAATTGCCAGATGAGAAAGACATTGAACTGGTCGACGGCAGCCGTATGGATATCGAGCGGCAGCAATTTGCAGTGCCCTTGGTATTGGTACCGCCCCTTGGCGTGACCACTGAGACGTTTGATTTAATGCCTCAGCGTAGCCTCGTTCGCTATATGGTCGCCCGTGGCTTCAAGGTCTACCTCATTGACTGGGGGCGTCCGAATAAGGCCCATAGTCATTTTGGTTTAAGTGACTATGCTGACGATATGTTTGCCACAGCATTGGCAAAAATTCGCAAGCACTCAGGTTCTGAGGATTTGTCGCTAATGGGCTGGTGTATGGGCGGCTTGCTGTGTTTGTTGCAGCAGGGCTTGGCGCAAGACCCTCGGATTCGCAATATTGTGACGGTGGCCAGCCCGATCGATTTACGCGGTGGTGGGATTATTGCGGGTGTGGCGCAGACCTTAAATGCGCCGGCTCAGCTGGTGCGCAAATACAGCGATTTTCGTATGAGTTTATTAAAACCGTCATTGACTCATTCCCCAGGGTGGTTGACGACGGTCACCTTTAAGTTAACTGACCCCATCGGCAGTGTGACCACATATTGGGATTTACTGACGCGAATGTCAGACCGCGCCTTTGTTGAATCGCACTCGACAACCTCAGACTATCTGAACAATATGCTGCTGTATCCGGGCGGGGTGGTGCGAGAAATGGCGATCTCAATTGGCGTCGACAATAAGTTAGCCGCCGGTAAAATCGAGATTGGCGAAAAGCTCGCAGAGCTCGATAAGATCAAGTCGTCACTGCTGGCTTACGCCGGTGAAACCGACGTGCTGGTCCCACCGAAAATAGCGGAAAAAATTGTGGATATCGTTGCGTCAAAAGAAAAGGAATTTCGCGTTGCGCCGGGTGGGCATATGGGGGTCATTCTAGGTGCTAATGCACAAAGTGCAGTATGGGCGCAAAGTGCCGATTGGTTGAGTTTGCGTTCGTCGGTAAGTGCGGCATAGACGGAAATAGTGACGGTGTTGGCGGCCAAAACCGGTGCGGTGAAGTTGTGCTGCGGGCCTAAATTTTCCTAACGAAAAGCATAATGGCCTAAGGGGGGCTGCTCTCCGTCGTCACTACCAGCCGTCTGGTGCTCGTTTAAGTCAAGAGTATTATTACACATCGATTTTGGCTAGGCTGTTTAGCGATGGCTCCAATGCCGTTGTCCTGATAAATAATTTAATTGGTTTCCGGCGAATTGTCTCTGTAATACCGGCAAATATAGCGGCAGTGTCTATACTGAACTATGCCTAAGTAGTGGTGGTGTAGTTGAGACGATGTATTGTGATAATAATAATAAACACGAACCGATGAAGGCGCTTAGCAGGCGGGCTGCCCTCTGCAAGGCTCCTAGCTGTCTATTGCTTGTAATCAATTTTGCTATGCACGATGTTCAAGCAAAACTGACTGTCGATCAGTCTGACGACCGTCATCTGCGTCGTGGAATCCTCATGGAGGAGGTTATTGTTCGAGCCCAAAAGAAGCCCGAACCCATAGGCCGGGTGCCAATGTCTATCACTGCTATTACTGGTGATGCCGTTATCAATCTCGGTTTAATGGATATGCGGGACCTTGGTAGACTTATCCCCAGTTTTAACGTTTCTGACAGTGGCTATTCTACGCCCATTTACACACTGCGGGGGGTTGGCTTTAATGAAGCAAGTCAAACCGCTACCGCCACAATTGGAATGTATATTGACGGACAAAACCTCGCGTATCCCGTTTTCACCAAGGGCGTTAATCTCGATGTAGAACGGATTGAAATCCTAAAGGGCCCCCAGGGCACGCTTTACGGTCGTAACACAACCGCCGGTGTGGTGAACTACATTTCCAAGCGCCCCGGTGAAAAGTTCGAGGCAGCGTATACCGCCGGTTATGGCAACTATGAAACGGCAGATATAGAAGCTTATATTAGCGGTCCAATGGCCAATAAACTCGGGGGACGCTTGGCTATTCGGCATGTGGAATCGGGTAAAGGCTGGCAAAAAAGCCTAACTCGGCCAAAGGATCATCTTGGCAGGGTGGATAAATCCTCGGCCCGCGGCAGCCTAGTGTGGCAAGCGAGTGAAAGTTTTGAAAATACCTTTTCGGTGATGATGTGGACCGATCGCGGTGAGCCTCAAGCACCACAAGTTATCGCTTTGCGCCTTCAAAATGCAGTTTCGTCAAGACTGCTATCTACTGGCCGCGTGCCACAAGACAGGGGCTTGCCGCGAGATGTTCGCAATCACCCCATAGTGCCTAGGGATACAGATAACAATAATATTGCAGACTGGGCGGACTTAGAATGGCGGCTTAAAGAGACATTTTTAATGATTGCATCGAGCTCACAGTGGAAAGTGTCACCCACAAAGACACTAACGGCGCTATTGTCTTACGCAACATTTAAAAATGACCACTCAATTATTCCGCAAAGTGGATTATCTGTGCGTAATGCGGAGCGCGAACTTTTCGTAGATACCACTGCGTATGCTCTTGAGCTTAGGTTAGACGGAGCATGGGGGGATAACGCGGACTGGATGATAGGTCTTTTTTCTACTCATGATGATGTCTATGAGTACCAGTCGGTGTTTATCGATCATGCAAGCTCGTCATTCGCGCCGCCGGATCCCTCGGACTCTACGGGGCTTAGCTCGGTAGTTGGTAATCGAGTTGATACCTTTGGCGAACAGCAGGCTGCGACACAGGCAATATTTAATAATGTTTACTGGCGCACGTCGGAGTCAGTAACGATCACCACTGGTTTTCGTTATAACTTCGAGAAGCGCGCGTTTTCAGGCTGTACTATTGACAGCCCAAATAATTCGACCGGGGTCGGTTACGGGAACGTCTTAAATTTAATTAGCATATCCTCGGGGGGGAGCGGCGGTATTCGCCCGGGGGATTGTTTGACCCTTGGTGAGGAAGAGTCTGATGTGCCCGGCGCACCAAATAAAAAAGAGCCTGGCTTATATAGTGATGTATTACGAGAAGAAAGTTTCGTATGGAGGATCACCAGTGGCTGGCAAGCGACGGAGGACGATTTTTTATATGCCACCTTTAGTCGTGGCTTTAAGTCGGGTAGCTTTCCAGTTTTGGCATCGTCGAGTCAGGATCAGTATCGGCCGGCGACACAGGAGCGACTAACCGCTTTTGAAGTTGGGGTGAAGACCGATTTTTTCTCGCGAGGCCTCAAGATAAACTTGGCAAGCTTCTATTATGACTATATGGATAAGCAGCTGTTAGGTCGCACCTACGATCAGGTGTTCGGCCCACTACCTATCTTAGTTAACGTGCCTGACTCTGAAGTCTTTGGCGCAGAGATAGAAGTTAGCGTAAAACCTGTAAAAGGCGTTTTTGTTGGTTTTTCCGTCAGTTACCTCGTAACGGAAGTGAAAGAAGGGGTGACTTTGGATCGTCAAGGTGAGCAAGTGGATCTTGCGGGCAATAAATTTAATTTTTCGCCAGAAATCGAGGTGACGGCAATCGCGGATTACGTCTGGGCCATATCGGATACACTGGAAATGGGTGTTGGTGCTGATGTGAATTATAGTGACCAGACCAATGCACTCATTACTGAAGAGAAATTATTTGCGATTGATGCTTACACCCTGTTGAATGGCCGCTGTCATGTCGGAGCTGCAGATCAGCACTGGAAGGCTGTTTTATGGGCTCGCAATATTACAGATAAAGTTTACACCAGTGGTATGTTTGAAACCGGTGCTGATACTATCGCTCGCTATGTTGGGATGACTCGTACATTAGGTATTAGTTTTAACTATAAATATGAATAAGTTTAACGGTGTGCGGCGCTGTGCGAGCCAATTATTAAAATATAGGTCATGTTATGCAGATTAACAGTAATGACAGATATTTGTCTTTAGTTATAACTGCACTAGACGAGCTGGTAATGCCAGAGTTGAGGACCTCGTCGGCGCAAACTTGCGCAGCAATGATTAGAAGCATTTTGACCGAATTGCGCAAACGCGAAACTACTGCACCAAAAATGCTGCAGCAGTGCATTGACGAAGGGGATAAGCTTGCTTTGAAAATAGCGAAGCTACTTGACTGTACTCATGAGGAAATACACCTTGGTCAATGTGCCAGTTTTGCAGAATTGAGTGAGCGATATTCTAAGTTAACAGTCACCTTAACAGAGCTGTGTAAAAAGCTGCTGTGTTCCGATGTCGCTAAGGAAGAGATAATAGGCATGTTGCGGCGGGCGGCGGAGTGGGAACTCGCGTATTACACTCGCGATGCGCAATTGCCGCTACCTAAAGATAAGGTTCCTACTGGAAAAGGTGTTGCGCTGAGTAAGGGGCTGCTAGAAGATTTTATTAACAACTTACGAAGCCCAGAGCAGGGTGTAATTAGTCTCGAAAAGTTTGAGCCTTTAACTGGTGGATTTGGCAAACAAACATATCTATGTACCTACTATGATCAGGGCGAACTGCATGAACTAGTAGTTCGGAAGTCGGACCCTATGCCAGTCATGATGCATGGTGCGTGCTTGCTTGATAATGAACACAGTTTGTTGGGCGCACTTGCGTCAACAGATTATCCCTCGCCCAGACCTATCGCCTATGCCGCGAATTGGAAGGGTGTTGATGGTGATTTTTATATTATGAAACGCAACCGCGGAGAGGCGCCAGGCGAATTTCTCCACGGCATGAAGCAAACAATGCCTGAGCAGGTTTTTCTCGAACTTGCTGAGATGCTTGCGCGTTTACACCAAATTCCGCTGGCTACTTTTTCTGATTATGCCAGTAAATATGATTCGCCAGATATTATTAACGGCTCTGTTGCAGACGCCTATCGTCTTAATTTGGCAGCTTGGACTAATTACCTTGAAGAGCAAGTCCATTTGCCGTCACCATATTTACTTTGGTTAATGATTTGGCTTGAAAGCAATATTCCACAGGACACACGACCACCAGTTTTGGTGCACGGCGATTTTAATATTCATAATGTGTTGGTTGATCAGGGCCATATTTCGGTAATTCTGGACTGGGAATGCGCTGGTTTTGGCGCGCCGGAGCAGGATTTAGCGTATATTAAACCACATATTTCTGAGCACATTGCTTGGGACAAATTTCTTGCTCACTATCTTGCCCACGGCGGTCGAGAACCGGATGAGCGCACTATGAATTTCGGTATGGCATATGCAGCCTTACGTGCTAGTTTGGCGGCAAATCACGCGACATTGAATTTACAAAATGGCGATAACAACAATCTGCGCTATACCATGGTTGAGCTGGGGTTTACGTCCTTATTTATGCAGCTAGCTCTGAATAACGCAAATTAAGAACGCATAATAAATACACGACTACTCGTTGGTGTCGGTTTTTTACCGCACTGCTACTGGTAAGCTTTCCAGCACGACGCTGGCTAAGTTTGTGGGAAGTCCAGTTCCTGCGCGGCTATATGCTTTTATTCCGAACTACTTACGTGTGTTCGTGCCACCCTGAGCAGTCATTTGTGGTGAGGTTGCTCAATGCCAAACCAACCCACTTTTATAGCGTAGTGATTAGTCGCAATCATAGTTATTGTTGGAATTGCTTAGTAAGCTGCTGGTGAAGGAATGGCACATTAGGCGGTAGCCGATTGAATTTTAATATTGAATCGACGGTTTGTAAGGGTTTGTAAGGGTTTGTAAGGGTATGTGCTTATGGAGGTAGTCAGCATCGCGGCTTGTACTGTTTGTATTCTTACTAAATGATACCTAAGTTATAAATCGGCGGTTCGGACTACTATGTAGTCTTGTTTGTGCTGCCTATTTAATTTTTAGCAATATTTTTATTTAGAGAGAGTTTACTTAAATAGGTAGTGTATGCGTACTCATAATTCGCGAGATGCTGTTGTTAGCTTGAGTGCTTTATACGCTACTGCAATCACTATCTTCTTAAGCTTTATTCCCTCTTTTAGCATTGGCTACCTCTACTTTTTCCAAGATCCGCAACTCCGTTTCACCAGCCATCTAGGCCATGAAATTGCGATTATGGTCGCGTTATGTCAGAGCGCCTTTATTGCCTGGATAGCTTGGCGATGTTTTCAGTATTCTGGTGAGCGGTTTTTGCGTTGGCTGGCATGGGGTTTTTGGGGTTTTACCATCATTTACGCCTGCCACGGCATATTCACGCGCATGGCCAGCACTAATATTTGGCAGTTTGTGCTGTATGGGCCAGCCAGTCGCTTGACGATGGTTAGCTGCTTTTTCGTTGGTCTGTTGATGTACGAACGGCCGAATATTGCTCTGAATAGCCGTGCTGGGTATCAACAGTGGTTGATTTGGCTCGTGGTATTTCTATCAATCAATATTCTTGTTTTTAATTTGGCCGAAAGTAGTTGGGCGCCGAGACTTCAGCGTGCCCTCGAAATATGTTCCTTGGCTGTGTCCCTCTTTTGTATCTTTATCGTCATTAAGCGCGGCATTGGTTCGCCGTTAATGACGATATTTACGGTGTCATTGCTGTTTTTTGCGCAATCGTCAGCGGCGTTTTTACTTAGCGCGCCGTGGAATCACATTTGGTGGCTAGCCCATGTCATTTTTGCGATTGGTTTTATTATATTAAGTTACGGTGTTATTAGGGCTTTTCTGACCACTCGGTCTTTTGCATTGGTTTTTAGTCAAGAAGAGTTAATGGCGCGGGTCGGTGTTGAGAAAGAGCGAGCTGAAAAGGCCTTAGGTGAAATGCAGCTCGCGCATTGGGAACTTGGCGCGACCAATGATTTATTGCAGTCGGTGCTAGCCGCAGCATCGGAGTTTGGCATTATTGCAACTGATACCTCCGGCGTCATTACTATTTTTAACTCTGGGGCAGAGCGTATGCTGGGTTACCAGGCAGGTGATTTGATTGGGCAGCACACGCCCGCCTTATTTCATGTCGAGGGCGAAGTCGCGGCGCGGGGAAAGGAATTGAGTGAAGAGTTTGGTCGCCCCGTTTCCGGTTTTAAGGTCTTTGTCCTTAAGTCTGAATACGAGGGAAAGGAAGCTCGGGAATGGACCTATGTTCATAAAGATGGTCATCGCTTTCCAGTTATTTTGGTGGTGACGACAATGCGCTCAACCTCCGGCAAGATCACCGGCTATCTGGGTATCGCTGAAAATATTACTGAACGTAAGCGCCTCGCCAATATCAAAAGTGAATTTCTCGCGACTGTGAGTCACGAGCTGCGAACACCATTAACTTCAATTTCGGGGAGTTTAGAGCTCATCGCTGGAGGTGCATTGGGCCCGGTACCCGAGGCAATAGCGCAAATGCTGAATATTGCCGGTAAAAATAGTCAGCGTTTAAAGTTGTTGATAGACGACCTATTGGATATCGAGAAAATTACGGCGGGCCAACTAAACTTTAATCTGACTTGGCAGCCCCTGTTGCCCTTAATAACACAAACCATTGAGACGCTAAGTCATTACGGCGCTGAGAAAAAAATTAATGTTGTTTTTCACAGTGGCGACTGCGTTGGTACTGAAGTGAGAGTTGAAGCCTTGCGTCTTCAGCAGGTAATTACCAACCTGTTGTCAAACGCCATTAAATTCTCACCTAAGGGCTCGACGGTTGAAGTGTCAGTAAAGGCCAGCACAGATAAAGTCCGAGTTGAAGTGGCCGATCAGGGCAGTGGGATTCCCCTGTCTTTTCGCGGTGCAATCTTTCAGCGCTTTTCGCAGGCGGATTCTTCAGATACGCGTAAGCAAGGCGGCTCCGGCTTAGGTTTGGCGATTACTCATGAGCTGATTGAGCATATGGAAGGATGGATTGGCTACGAGTCTGTGCCGGGTGATGGCGCGACATTTTGGTTTGAGCTGCCATTGAAGAAAACTGAGGTACCGGCTGGGCCCTTAACAGTGTGATTCTTTCGCCGCCTCCCTCGTTTACAGCAATCAATACAAACTTCTGCGGCCAAGCCGTGGCTAGTGCACTATTATTGAGTCATATCTGTGCCAAACAAGGCGGATGTGATGACGGATACCTTTATCTACCGCGAGAAAGTCGCTAGCCCTTATTTACGGCAGCAAATGCAAGCGCAATGGCTTGCTGATGGCCAAGACATATTGCTTGATCTATTGCCACTGGCTGACATCGGCGAGGCGAGAGGCGCCGTGGCCGCCCGGGCTGAGTCAATGTTTGACGCCATTCGCGACGACCGCGTTCATCGCAATTATCTAGAGCGATTTTTGCGCTACTTTCCCCTGTCTTCGCCGCAAACAATTGCTTTAATGGCGCTCGCTGAAGCGATGCTGCGGGTGCCTGATCACTACTCGTCGGATCAATTGTTGAAGGATAAACTGACCGGTGTGGACTGGTTAAGTGGCGCCTCAAAAATAGAAAATTGGGCGGTGCGGCTGTTGGCGAGTGCACTGCATATTGGCGCATGGGTCTTAGCCGAAAATGCGCCTGAACGCGGATTGCAAGGTCGATGCCGACGCTTGCTTCGGGTAGGCGTGCGGCCTTTAATCCGTCACGCTGCACAGATCGGTATTCAGACGATGGCCAATGAGTTTGTTATGGCCGCGGATATTGACGGTGCGCTGCGTAAGGCAAAAAAATGGCAAGCTCAAGGTCATTGCTTTTCCTATGATATCTTGGGAGAGGGCGCTCGTACCATGGCTGGTGCCGAGCGCTATATGCGCGGTTATCTGCATGCTATTGCGCGTTTGGGCGCAGCGCGGGAGGGCGATGATCGTCCCAGCATTTCAGTGAAATTATCTGCGTTGCATCCACGCTATAGCGACCCACAGCGTGAGCGAATCATGATCGAGTTAGTGCCGAAATTGAAACGCCTAGCACTGCAGGCGCGCAATTACGATATTGCCCTGACCATCGATGCGGAAGAAGCGGCACGCTTTGATTTGGCACTGGACGTGTTTGAGGCGGTCTATCGGGATTCGGCGCTTCAGGGGTGGCAGGGTTTTGGCCTTGCGGTACAGGCTTACCAAAAGCGCACGCCACAGTTAATTGATTATCTTGCCGCACTGGCTGGGGAGCTTGGGCGCCGCATAAATGTCCGATTGGTGAAGGGGGCATACTGGGATAGCGAAATAAAACTCGCCCAAACTGCTGGGCTAGCGGGTTACCCGGTGTTTACCAAAAAAATAGAAACCGATGTCTGTTATCAAGCCTGCGCCGCCAAATTATTACAGCATAGAAAGCTGTTATACCCGCAGTTCGCCACGCACAACGCGTGGACAGTGGCGTGGGTGTTGACGAGAGCTAAACAGGAGGGCGCAACGTCCGCCGATGGCGACTTTGAGTTCCAGCGGCTTCACGGCATGGGCGAATCGCTATATACGCGCTTAATACGCAGCGATAAGGTGGTGTGCCGAGTGTATGCGCCGGTTGGTCCGCATCGGGACTTATTGGCCTACCTCGTAAGGCGCCTGCTAGAAAATGGCGCCAATAACTCCTTTGTAAATCAGATACTGGCTGACACCTTTCCCAAAGACATATTACTTAGCGATCCACTTATCGCCTTGCGCGCGGATTATATGGCAAGACCTGCTCATCGCGATCATTCGATCATCCCCAAACCTGCGGATATTTATCAGCCGTCTCGTCAAAATTCCCTAGGCGTGGACTTGAGTGATCGTCATGCTTTGAATACCTTGCGCGGCGAATTACTTGCCGCATGGTCCTGCCGTAAACCAGGCAGTGGGGATATTGCCGTGTATAACCCCGCAGATGCGCAAGAGCTTGTCGCGCATCTGCAATGGGATAATGCGGCCAGCTTAGACGACAAGCTCACGCGCGCGCAGCAGGCCTTTGTGTGTCACCGCGAATGGTCAATGACTAAGCGGGCGGAATTTTTACAAAGGCTTGCGGACGGTCTTGAGCGCGAGCGAGCTGATTTAATTATGTTGTGCGTTAAGGAGGCGGGGAAAACGCTAGCAGACAGCGTGGCTGAGCTACGTGAGGCGATTGATTTTTGTCGTTATTACGCTGAACAAGCACAGGTCTTGGCCGCTGCGAGTAACTGCGGGCAACCTCGGGGCGTTATCCTGTGTATCAGCCCGTGGAACTTTCCACTGGCAATATTTATCGGGCAGGTCGCGGCGGCCTTGGTGACCGGCAATGCGGTGCTTGCCAAACCCGCCGAACAAACCAGCCTTATCGCCCAGAAAGTCCTCGCAATATTGGCTGCGCTTGATTTGCCTGCCGACTGCGTACAGTTGGTGCTGGGTGCAGGGCCCGACCTTGGGCCAATCCTCACCGCTGACACGCGGATAAAGGGGGTGATGTTTACCGGTTCTAATGCCACGGGGGCGTGGCTGTTTAAGCGCTTGACGAACCGTCGCGACGCATTGATCCCTTTACTTGCGGAAACCGGTGGTCAAAATGCGATGATTGTCGATTCCACAGCCTTGCCTGAGCAAGTGCTCGACGACGTAATTCGCTCCGGCTTTCTGAGCGCAGGCCAGCGCTGCTCGGCATTGCGGGTGTTATACCTGCAGGATGATATCGCTGACAAGCTTATCGCTATGTTGATAGGCGCAATGGCGGAGTTACACATTGGTGACCCCGCGGTGATTGCCACGGACATTGGCCCGGTTATCGATAGCAATGCCTTGGCAAAATTACAACAACACTTGGCGTACGTAGCGGCGAGTAGCCGCGCGCGCCTGTTGTATCAATGCGAGCTGCCCCTCGACCTAGCCGACGGTCACTTCTTTGCGCCCTGTTTAGTGGAAATTACGGCCATGAGCGATTTAATTGCAGAGGTATTTGGACCGGTAGTACACGTCATTCGTTATCAGGCGGGTGAGCTAGAGCAAGTCATTGCCGACGTGAATGCCAGCGGTTTTGGCCTCACCCTTGGCGTCCATAGCCGCAACACGGGCATTTCACAGCAGATTGCCACAGCTGCTGAGGTGGGCAATGTTTATATCAATCGGGATATGGTGGGCGCCGTTGTCGGGGTGCAGCCTTTTGGTGGACGCGGCTTGTCGGGAACCGGGCCGAAGGCGGGCGGGCCGCTTTATCTGCCGAGCTTAATGCGCTATCAGGCTGGCGATAAACCGGTGCCGAGTGACAAGCGAGCGCCGGCAAAGTCATTACTCCGTGGACCAACCGGCGAGACTAATGAGTATTATTTATCAGCGCGCAGGCAGGTTCATATCATTTATAGCGAAGCGGATGACCCACAGGAGTGTCGCGATTACTGCGCTCTTGCCACACGGCTTGGCTGTCGAGTTACGGCGCTGATTCCGGCGGCGTGGCAAGCAGAAATTGAGGGCGCGAGTTTAAGTTGTGACAGCGCCGTTGCGCTTGTGAGTGAAGATGCCTTCTGGCGTTCAGATATCAGTTGCCTAATTTTGGGGCCTAGCGCCCTTATGCTTGAGGCCGTTGTGTCACAACTTAATCGCTTAGCGGGACGTATTCCGGTATTGGTATCAGAGCCACTACACTCCGCGAGTTGGCTGCGCTTGGTCGAGGAAAAACTAATCAGTACTAATACGGCTGCAATCGGCGGGAATACCCGCCTACTCTCACTGGGCGGTGAGGAGCGGGAGCAAGGTGCTTCACTGGATTCTGGCATGTGAGCTAAGCACATGCATCAGTATTGACGATATGTTAGCTTTTCTGGTTCATTGGCGCCGATTGGGAGGCGCAAAGGGGCTGATGGTGGTAGTATTTCTTCAGTGCCAGCAATATGGTGCGTAGGCTAATTGGCAAAATACGGGATAAAAATAATGAGTAATGATAGTGCCTCAGTAGGTGTTCGTCGGCTTGGCCGGGTTTTGTACATCACCCTGAGTCGTCCAGCGCTGAAAAACGCGATAAACGAGGACATGGTCACCACACTGTATCGGAGCCTGCGGGAAGCCGCGCAAGATGACAGCGTCGGTGCGGTGGTGTTGGAAGGTTCTGGCGACGCGTTTTGCGCCGGTGCAGATATTAAAAACCTCGCATTAGGTGCTGAGCATACTCGCAAGTACTCTACCGAAGTCCTGTTGCGAGTGGGCGCTGAGGCAGCAATGTTACTCCATGAAATGCCCAAACCAACAATCGCCATGATTCGCGGTCCTGCAATGGGCGGAGGTTTGTCCTTGGCGCTAGCCTGTGATTTTCGGGTTGCCGACAGTACCGCAAGCTTAAGCTATGCCCATACCAAGATTGCGCTGTCTGGGGACTTTGCTGCTGCGTATTTCCTAAGCAAGTGGATGGGCGCGGGTAAAGCGCGGGAGTTTTGTCTGTTAAATCCGGTTTATGGCGCCCAGGAAGCTTTTGCTAATGGTTTACTTAGCAAGGTCTGCGACGACACAGAACTCGAAGCCGATGTGGCTAGGTTGGCGACGCATTTGGCAGAGGGGCCGACTAATGCCTTAGCCTGTATTAAAGCGAACCTTAAAAACGCACAAGAAATGAGTTGCGAAAGTTATATTGCAGAGGAAATTAAAAACTTTCAGCGTTGCCGCAATAGTGACGAACACCGTGAAGCCCTCAAGGCATTCATGGAAAAGCGGGAGCCGGTATTTCCTCGGCAAGCCCAGGGCTAGGCTTGCAGCCCAGCTACGTTTGACCTCCCTAAAACACCCGCGGTTCTTGACGAATCGCGGGTGTTTTGCTTAATGCGCAGGTCTAAGAAATCTTGTTTATTGCGTTTTTTTGATCAAGCTACGGATCTACTCTAATTCTTTTGGAATTAATTTTGCTATAAAGACAGTCTTTGGGAATAAATCAGCCAAGCTATTTGCCTATTTTGGAGTGAATAACATAAATTCTTCGCTAACTTGGGTCTAGACTCTTATTAATGGCGTCGCGCTGTTAATAATAGGAAGGATCAAACATGGCCCTGTCTAAAGCTGCATTAAAGATATCCTTAGAAGATAAGTACCGGCTTGATAGTACCCGCGCCTATATGACGGGTATCGAAGCTCTGGTTAGGCTGCCTATGCTCCAGCATCAACGCGACTTGGAGCGCGGTTTAAACACCGCTGGTTTCATCTCCGGCTATCGCGGTTCGCCATTGGGCAATCTTGATCAAGCGCTGTGGCAAGCCAAGCCCTATCTCGATAAACACCATATTCAGTTTGTGCCTGGGGTGAATGAGGATATGGCGGCCACCGCTGTCCGTGGCAGTCAAGAAGTTGGTCTGTTTCCCGGTGCTAAATACGACGGGGTATTTGGCATGTGGTATGGCAAGGGGCCGGGGGTGGATCGCAGCATGGATGTGATTAAGCACGCCAATGCGGTGGGTACATCGCGCTACGGCGGTGTGCTCGCAGTGGCGGGGGACGACCACGCCGCCAAATCTTCGACTCTACCCCATCAATCAGAACACATGTTTATGGGTGCCTCAATTCCGGTGTTAGCACCGGCCAATGTCCAAGAAGTATTGGATTTAGGTATTTTTGGTTGGGAGCTGTCACGCTATGCGGGCTGCTGGGTAGGCTTTAAAGCAATTACCGAAAATATGGATTCGGCGATATCCGCAGAGATCGATGCCCACCGTGTCAATATTGTGCTGCCAGAAGATTTTGTAATGCCGGAAGACGGTGTTCACGCCCGCTGGCCGGACTCGCCACTGGCCCAGGAAAAACGGCTCAATAAATACAAAATCTATGCGGCTCGGGCTTTTGCAAGAGCCAATAATCTCAATCGCATTGTTATCGACAGCCCCAAGGCCCGCCTCGGTATTGTCACCAGTGGTAAAGCCTACCTCGATGTCTTGCAGGCCCTAGAAGATTTGGGCATTGACCAGAAGCAGGCGGCGGCGATTGGTCTGCGGGTATACAAAGTCGCCATGCCATGGCCGCTGGAGCCGGAAACCACGCACGAGTTTGCGCGCGGCCTAGAAGAGATTTTGGTCGTCGAAGAAAAGCGCTCCATTATTGAAGATCAAATTACTGGGCAGCTTTATAACTGGCCGGTAGCGGATCGGCCGCGGGTCATCGGTGAATTCGATGAGAGCGGTGCAGATTTACTGCCCAACCTCAGTGAACTGACCCCGGCGATGGTTGCACGGGCGATTGCCTCGCGTATTCGCCGCTTTTATAAAAGCGAGGAAATTGAAAAGCGCCTTAATTTCTATAATCAAAAAGAACAGTCTATTGCCAATAAACAGGGCGTCATCAACCGTACTCCGCATTATTGTTCGGGTTGTCCCCACAATACCTCGACTCAGTTGCCAGAGGGCAGCATCGCCCTCGGCGGCATTGGCTGCCACTATATGAGTACGTGGATGCCCTCGCGCCCAGCAATAACCTTTACCCAAATGGGCGGCGAAGGGGTGACCTGGGTGGGGCAGGCGGCATTCACCGAGAATAAACACGTTTTCCAAAATCTCGGCGACGGTACCTATTTTCACTCTGGCAGCTTAGCGATTCGCCAGTCAGTTGCGGCTGGCGTAAATATCACCTACAAAATCCTCTATAACGATGCGGTTGCCATGACCGGCGGTCAGCCGATTGATGGCACGCTTACTGTCGAACAACTAATTTTACAACTGCGTGGTGAGGGGATTAAGCGTATAGCGCTGGTGTCAGATCACCCCGAGCAATATGACACCCCAACAGAGGAAGGCTTAACGGTTAATCACCGCGATGACCTGCTGAGTATTGAAGAAGAGCTGCGGGAGATCGAAGGGGTATCGGTACTGATTTACGAGCAAACCTGCGCCGCTGAAAAACGTCGCCGCCGTAAAAAGGGCACCATGGTTGATCCTGATCGCCGGATTTTTATCAACGAGGCGGTGTGTGAAGGCTGTGGCGATTGCGGTAAAAAATCCAATTGCCTGTCTGTACTACCAAAGGAAACGGAGCTGGGGCGCAAGCGTCAAATCGACCAAAGCGCCTGTAATAAAGACTATTCCTGTGTTAATGGCTTTTGTCCAAGCTTTGTGTCCGTTGTTGGTGGCGGCCTTAAGAAGCAGAGTGTTGATGCCGCCAGTAGTGACGGCTTTGCGGGGCTGCTTGAACCGACCTTGCCAACCCTGAACACCCCATGGAATTTGGTGGTCACGGGTATCGGCGGCACCGGCGTGCTCACCATTACCGCGGTATTGGCAATGGCTGCTCACATTGAAGGCAAGGGCTGCGCGACCATGAACCAAACCGGTTTGGCGCAAAAATTTGGCCCGGTAGTGAGTCATTTACGGGTTGCCAATAATCAGGAAGACATCAATGCAGTGCGCATTCCCGCGGGGGATGCGGATCTCTTACTAGGCTGCGATTTAGTGGTGTCGAGCTCCGACGAAGCGATTGCCAAGGTCAATGTCGAGCGCAGCGTGGCGGTGATTAACGACACGGAAATGACAACCGCGGATTTTGTGTATCACCGCGATGCGCAATTCCCTGGGGAGGCTATGAAACAGCTTATCGTCACCGAGGTTGGTGAAGGGAAAGTTGATTTTATTCAGGCCTCAGAGATCGCCAGTCATTTACTCGGCGACAGCCTGGCGACAAACTTTTTTATGTTGGGTTACGCCTTTCAAAAGGGCTACATTCCCATCAGTTCTGAAGCGATAGAGCACGCAATTAAACTTAATGGTGTTGCTGTTGAATTTAATCAGCAGGCCTTTTTGTGGGGGCGCCGCGCTGTCGACAATATGGCGGCGGTGATGGCCGCGGCCGGTGTTGCTGTAGAGCACTGGACGCCGCTGGAAAACCTTGATGACATTATCGAGTTTCGCTTTCAGCATTTAATTAAGTATCAAGATCTTGCCTATGCCCAAAACTATCGCGATCGCGTAGAAAAAGTCCGCGCCAAGGAGATTGAGATCAGCGGTGCGGCGGGCAATTTAACGGAAGCACTTGCTCGCAGCCTACATAAGCTGATGAGCTATAAAGACGAATACGAAGTGGCTCGCCTGTATAGCGACGGTGAGTTTATGAAAAAACTTAAAGCCAGTTTTGACGGCGACTTTAAACTGCAATTTCATTTGGCGCCGCCAATATTGTCTAAGCGTGGCCGCGATGGTCTTCCTAAAAAGCGAGTGTTTTCAGCATGGATGTTAACGGCATTCGGTTTTCTGGCAAAGCTTAAGGGCTTACGGGGTAGTGCCTGGGACATTTTTGGCTACAGCGCTGAACGCAAGACCGAGCGGGCGTTACTTGCCGAGTTTAATGAGGATCTAGACAGCTTTTTGACGCAAATTAACGCCGACAATATCGCGCTGATCACTGAAATAGTGGCGCTGGTCGATGAGGTGCGAGGCTTTGGCCACGTTAAAGACGAGGCGATTGCCCAATACCGGATTCGTCGGCAGCAGTTGTTGGGGCGCTTGCGCGGTGACATCGTGCAGCTAGTGGATGTTGGTAACGCTGCCTGAACTGGCGGTCTGCCACACTAAAAATGCGAGGGTATAGAGATGACAGTGTTTAATTCCCCGTCTTTTGATAGGCATGAGCTAGTGGCTTTTAAAGAAGATCATGCCAGCGGCTTGCGGGCGATTATTGCGGTGCACAATACAAATTTGGGCCCCGCTATAGGCGGATGTCGGATGTATCCGTACACCTCCGATGAACAAGCGCTAGACGATGTTCTGCGTCTATCACGGGGCATGAGTTACAAATCCGCGCTGGCGGGATTGCCGCTGGGCGGTGGCAAGGCGGTGATTATTGGCGACCCGGCCACGCAAAAAAATCGGCTGTTATTTCGGGCCATGGGTGACTTTATTGAAGGGCTTAATGGCCAATATATTACGGCGGAAGATTCCGGCACTGGCGTTGCTGACCTAAAAATTATCAACGAGCGTACCCGCTATGTTTCTGGGGTAATGGATGGCAGTCAATTTGGCGGTGACCCGTCACCCTATACGGCGCAGGGGGTCTACTGCGGCATTAAAGCGGCGTTGGCGTATCGTCAAAATGTCACGTCACTGAAAGGCGTTCGGGTTGCCGTACAGGGTGCAGGTGCAGTGGGCAGACATTTGACCCAGTTATTAATTAATGACGGCGCTGTGGTATTTGTCGCCGATATTAACCCGAATAATCTCAAGCTGGCGCAAGACCTTGGCGCTGAGTCTGTTAGTCCCGAGGCGATATTTAGCTTAGCTGTCGATGTGCTGGCGCCTTGCGCAATGGGCGGGGTAATTGATGAACAGCGCGTGGGGCAGATAAAGGCTGGGATAATTGCGGGCGCCGCGAATAATCAATTGGCCAATGCGATTCAGGGTGAGCAGCTGCGCCAACAGGGAATTTTGTACGCGCCGGATTTCGTTATCAATGCCGGTGGTATTATTGATGTCTACCATCAGCGGATAGAGGGTTCTTCGGATAATACCGCCGCTCATGTTGAGAGCATAGGCGAGACTTTACAAAAAATTTTTCGGCGTGCAGACAAACTGAGTAAGAATACCGCGACGGTTGCCGAAGAGTTAGCCGAGGAGATATTTCTTCGGCCCATGAAAACCGCTGCGGCGTAAAGCCGCAGCGTACACAGATGTTACTCCGCTCGCTTAATTCCGGAACCGCGCTGTTGCTTCTTGGTATTCGTTTACCAAACTTTGAACAAGGTCTTTGGCGCTAGGAATGTTGTGAATGGCGCCGACGCCTTGACCGGCAGACCAAATGGCCTTCCAAGCTCCTCCGGTTTTTTCACCGTCGGGCGTATCTGCATCTACCGTAAGTTCGTCGCCAAAATCGATTTCGGTAACCGCCTCTAATTTGTGTGGGTCGAGACCGGCATTCACGATACTGGGCTTGAGGAAGTTAGCGAATACGCCTGAGATATTTGGGGTGTAAAAAATATCCGAGGACTTGCAGTCAAGGATCATCTGCTTGTATTCGGGCTGTACCAAGCTCTCCTTGGTATTCAGGAAGCGCGTACCCATATAGGCTAAATCAGCGCCCATTAACTGGGCGGCAGCAATGTCATTGCCCTTGGAAATAGCGCCCGCTAAAAGCAATGTCTTATCAAAAAACTCCCTAATTTCGGCAACGAGCGCGAAGGGGTTGGTCGTACCGGCATGGCCACCGGCACCGGCGCACACCGCAATTAAACCGTCAACGCCGGCGTCGGCTGCTTTACGGGCATGCCGTGCGTTAATTACATCGTGAAATACCACGCCGCCATAGCTGTGAATTGCGTCAATGACTTCTTTTACTGCACCCAATGATGTAATCACAATGGGCACCTGATGTTTTACACACAAGGCAAGATCAGCCTGTAGGCGCGGATTGCTTTTGTGCACAATTAAATTCACCGCAAATGGCGCGGCAGGCGTGTCGCTGTGCTCATTAAACTCATTCAGCGCACCATTGATCGTGTTTAGCCACTCCTCGAAGCCGTCGCTGGTGCGTTGATTCAGCGCGGGAAATGAGCCAACCATGCCAGCTTTACAAGTTTCAATGACCAAGTCAGGTCCCGAGGCCAAGAACATAGGCGCGGCAACAGCGGGCAGGCGAAGGCGGTTTTCAAGTGAAGCGGGTAAGCTCATGGCAATGATTTTCCATCGGCGGTGATTCGAGGCCTTAATGTAGAGGTAATTGCCGTCATAGGGTAGTGTCAGTATTGACATTAAAAGGGTTGATAGTGACACTGCCGCTTTTCGCACTCGAGAAATGATTGTGGCCAAGGTGTTTTTTATTGCTTACCAAGACTGCTACGCCGGTAGCTTGGCAAGCCCACAAGATTTGTACACCGTTGCTAATGCCCATTGGCGCGAGCAGTACAAGGGCCGTGAAGGCGATTTTGAATGGCAAACCCTGTCTGCATCCGGTGAGCCGGTAGTCACGGCGTCGCGACTTAGGGTGGCCGTTGATGGTCCCTTTGTTGATTTGGCGCCGGGCAGCATTATTGTGGTACCGGCAATGGCTTACCCCGGCGGACGGGAATTTAACAAAACCTTAGATTCCCTGCGTAATATTATCGACTGGCTAAAGCGGCAGTATGCAAATGATTGCATCATTTGTACCCACTGCACGGGCAGTTTTGTATTGGCGGAGACCGGTTTGCTCAATGGCTTGTCTGCAACCACGAGCTGGTGGCTGGCGGAACAATTTCGCCAGCGTTATCCAGAAATAACATTACGAGCAGATCAACTGGTGGTCGATGAAGGCCGTCTATTGACGGGCGGAGCCAACGGCGCAGAAATGCTGGCCGCGCTGACCATGGTTGAACGCTACATGGGCCGCGCAGTGGCTTCTCAAAGTGCGCGCACCTTATTAGTGGATACCAACCTCACCCAACAAGCGCCGTATTTAACCTTGCCGCGGCAAAAGCAGCATAGTGATTCCCTTATGCTAGAGGTGCAAGATTATCTAGAGAAAAACCTCAACGCGGCGTTTTCCCTCGATGAGCTAGCCGCGAGATTTTGTATTAGCTCACGCACGCTAATGCGCCGATTTAAAGCGGCGGTTGGCGATACTCCAAATAGTTATTTGCAAAATCTGCGGATAGAGGCCGCCAAAAAATTATTTGAAGCCACTGCGCTGTCTACCGATGCAGTGATGGTGCGGATTGGCTATGCCGACGCCAGTTCGTTTAATCGCTTATTTCAACGTAAAACGGGTTTGAGTCCGAGGGCGTATCGGCTGAAGTTTGGTACGCCCCACGCTTAGACTAGGTTTTTCAATGTGACGGGTTGGCGCTCGCCACTGTGGTGGCCGTCTCAATAAATGGATTGCTCCAGCCCATGAGCTTCGTTTTGGCGCGGGCAATACGTAGCTCCTGCTCGGACACCGGATCTTGCCGCGCCCACGCTTCATACAGACGGCGATTTTGCTTGCTGATTTTTAAACCGTATTGCTTTGCCATATAAAAGTAGCTGCGGGCAATATCACCGCGTATATCGGGCCGGGGTTCAACACGACGCTCTTTAAAGGCTATTTCAACATCGCAGGCACCATAGGCGCGCGCCTCGCCGCTAATCATACCAAACTGAAAGTTGGAGCGGTCGCCATTCACCTCGCCAAGGGCCGGCACTAAATTAAATAGGTCAGCTTCCATTGCCTTAAAAACTGGATCTTTCCGGCATGCCTTGCGCCCGCCAGTCTGCCAGCACTGCAGCTGATGGCCAAATTCCCACGCCGGTACGACGTGCTCCCATTCGATTCTTGCCGCCCGCTTGGCATTTTTGCGCGGTGTATAAGCGCAACTTTGATGATTGGCTAATAGTTTGTTTTTCCCATTCACAGCTTGTTCGGAGTAGCTGCAGCCGCAATAAAAACTCTGCTCTGCCTGCTCACTATGGTACAGGCGAATTAGGCTCTTTTTGGCAGCGGAGAAGCTTTTTGGTGGTGTTGTGGCGTTGGCGAGGTTAGGGAATTGAAAAACCAATAACAGTACAGCAAGGATAAATCTAAACACAAAATTCCTTAATTATTAGGGGCTAACCGACACTGTCCGGTTTTCCAGCCCGCGCAATATAAAGGAGATTAGCGCAAATTAATACTGCTGTTAGATTACTTTTTCTGGTGTGTGATCTTGGCAGTGTTATGGCGCTTTTTTTGTATTGATGTGATTTTTGTTAAAGGTTTCTGCTCCCATCGCGTCAATTTGATAATCGATCATCTTGTGGAAGGCGAATAAAATATTCGTAAAATCCGCCTCCGCGTGGAGCTCGTTCAGCGCGCAGACCCCAGCTTCAATGGTTGATAAACCATCGGCGCGTGGTGATCGTCGAATTCTATACTGGCTGCTGTCGTTTGCATTTATGGCGTAGCATGGCAGAGTATTTAGCCAGGGGTTGAGGTGTATTAAGCGCGCGACTTTACGCCAAGTGCCGTCCAGTAGTATCAAGGTTTTGATGTCAGTTTTTGCCACGGTCTCCCGGGTAATAGGGTTTTCGCCGGGGAAAATGACGAGGCTGTTTGACTGCCAGTTGTCGCCGAGGATCAGTTCTGGGTCGAATACTTCGCCAACAATCAGCTGGGCACCGCTAACGGATTTTGCTAATAGCGGAGCGGACGACAGCGCGTGTTTCGCTTCTTTAGGGTCTTGTAAAATAATGAGGCGATAATCAATATCGCGCATAACCATAACATCACAGAGACAAGTGCGCAGCGGGCGTTCACAGTGTGGGCAGCTGGCTCGTTTCGTCATTTCTAATACTCAGTGAAGAACGCTGCTGGCCGGCGTGAAATTCGCTAAGCGCTGGCCTTCAAGTTGTTCGAGTATAGCTGCGGGTATTGCGGTGGCTTTACCATCGATAGCGTAGACCATCACTACCTCGCATAAGCCGATGCACCGGTCATTTTGGAAGAGCGCTTGATGAATGTGGTAGGCCCTATTGCCAATATGGCCGATGCCGGTTGCCACGTCGACGGGTGCTGGAAATTGCCCTTCGGCTAAGTATTGCAGGCGGGCTTCAACTAAGAGCATTTTGTCCGGTGTACTGGGTTGGTAAAAATCATCACGGCCGGTGACCTGCAATAATAAGCGGGCACGGGCGCTTTCGTAGAACCTAGCAATGGCTAAGTTATTGAGGTGGGTATAGGCATCCATATCACTAAATTGCGTGTCAATGCTTAAGCGGTATGGGTAGGTCGATAATTTAAGCAGCTGTGGATCGGGTTTGTGCGCCATGCTATAGCGGTCTCTCATTTACTTCTAATAGTGGGGATTTTACCGACCCGACGACTATTAGCTAGATTTGCCAGTGAATTAGCGGTGATATTGCTTAAATATAACGGCTTTTTGCGGTGATACGCTAAGCTTGGACTGATAATAAATTGCCTTTTACGCATTTTGCGACGGAAGGAGTGCTGGGTGAGAAAAATAAAAATACTGTTGTTACTTGGCTGCTGTCAATTGCTCGCCTGCGGCAACGGGACATCATCTGAGGTACTGACGGGTTATGTTGAGGCTGAGTATGTTTATCTCAGTGCACTGGAGACTGGCTGGATAGCGTCGAGTGAGGTTCGCGAAGGTGATCGTGTGAGTGCTGGACAGGTGCTGTTGCGTTTGGATAGTGACCGACAAAAAATCGATTTAAATGAAGCGGCACAGCGCGCCAGTCAGGCCCAAGCCCAATGGCGAGATCTGGGCAGTGGTGCCCGCTCTGAAGAGCTAGCTCGTCTCACGGCTCAATATAAAGAAGCCAAGGCAGCCTTAAGGCTTGCCGGTGTGGAACTGAAGCGCTTACAAAATTTACGGAGCAAAGGCGCTAGCTCAGTTGCTGCGGTCGACCGCGCGGCCGCCGAGTTTAGTGCGGCCAAAGCCCGTGTCGAAAGTGCAGGTGCATCGATCACGGTGGCTAAGTTACCCGCGCGGGAAGACGCATTGCTTGCCGCTAAGGCTGCTGCAGAAGCCGCCGAAGCGGGGCTGGCTCGCGCCCAGTGGCGCTTGGATCAACGTCGACTCAGTGCACGGCAAGCAGGTTTGATTGCCGCCGTATATTATCGCCAGGGCGAGCAATTGCCCGCCGGTGCGCCGGCGTTGGCGCTACTACCAGATGATGGTCTAAAAGTTCGGTTCTTTGTTCCGCAGTCGCGGGCATCAGCGTTCTCTGCTGGCACTAAGGTGCAAATACGCCAAGACGGTAGCACGGAGCCGATCACGGCGACTGTCTCGTATTTAGCTGAACAAGTCGAGTTTACCCCGCCGGTAATTTATAGCGTGGCCAATCGCGAGAAGCTGGTGTTTATGGTTGAGGCGCGGCTGCCGGCCAATAGTGGTCTGCACGCTGGTCAGCCGGTCGATGTGGATTTGTTATGAGTGAACTGGTGATCGATGTTCGCGGCTTGAGTAAGCACTTTGCCAATAAGGCTGCGGTGAGCGATGTCAATTTACAAATGCCGCGGGGGCAGGTGTGGGGTTTTTTGGGACCCAATGGCTCGGGTAAGACGACCACAATAAGAATGCTCTGCGGCCTATTAAAGCCCAGCGGTGGCGAGGGCACTTGTTTAGGCTTTGACCTGCGCAGGGAGGCTGAAGCGATACGCCGTCAAACCGGCTATATGACCCAGAAATTTTCCTTTTGGGCTGACCTCAGCGTGCGGGAAAATTTGGATTTTGTCGCTCGAATTTATCAGCTCGATAATCGCCGGCGTTGTGTAGATGACACCTTGGCGGTGCTAGGCCTTGCTCACCGCCAGCGGCAATTGGCCGGGGCTTTGTCCGGTGGTTGGAAGCAGCGTCTGGCATTGGCGGCAGTCACCATGCACAAACCCAAATTGTTGCTCTTAGATGAGCCCACGGCTGGGGTAGATCCCCAAGCGCGGCGAGATTTTTGGGATCAAATTCACCGCCTGTCTAATGAGGGCATGACGGTTCTGGTGTCGACCCATTATATGGATGAGGCCGAACGCTGCGATCATATTGTGTATCTTGCTCACGGCAAATTAATTACCGAAGGCAGTGTGCCGGATATTATTGACCAGTCTGGTCTAGTGAGCTTCCGTGCGGAGGGCCGCGGTGTGCGGGTGTTGGAGCCACTGATGGCGGCTCAGCCGGGTATTGAACACGCGGCGTATTACGGCGCGGCCCTGCATATCAGCGGCCACGACCGCGCCGCACTGGAAGCAGCGGTGGTCAAAGTTGCTGATCGCGGTTACGGCTGGCAGGAAATTAAACCCAGTTTGGAAGACGTGTTTATCGCACTTATGGAACAGAGCGGTGGGGACCAGAGGGCTCACGGATGAATCGCCTCGCTCGTAAATTGGCGCGAATTAACGCGGTGTTCATCAAAGAGTTAATCCAAATGCGCCGAGACCGGCTGACCTTTGCGGTTATGCTCGCTATCCCAATTTTAGAGCTTGTACTATTTGGCTACGCGATTAACACCGACCCCAAACATTTGCCTACCGCGGTCCACGCTGAGGAATTCACGCCAGTGGTGCGCAGTGTGCTCACGGGTCTAGAGAACTCAGAATACTTTGATGTTGTTATCACTAACAGCGACCCGCGCACTAGCGATCATTTGATCGCCAGTGGCGAAGTGGTGTTTATTATAGAAATCCCTGCCGGTTTTACCCGCCAGCTTATCCGCGGCGAACGTCCGCAATTATTGGTATCGGCGGATGCCACCGACCCGGTTGCAGCGTCCAATGCCTTGGGGCGCATTAGTACTATCGTTAACCAAGCCTTAGCCAAAGACTTGACGGGGCCACTGGCGCATTTACGTGCCAGCACGCCAGCGTTTGATTTGGTGGTGCATCCGCGTTACAACCCCGAAGGTATTACCCAATACAATATTGTGCCGGGTTTGCTGGGCGTGATACTGACCATGACCTTGGTGATGATTACTGGCATGGCGATGACCCGCGAGACCGAGCGCGGCACCATGGAAAACTTGCTCGCCATGCCCGGCTCACCCTTTGAAGTGATGATTGGCAAAATACTGCCTTATGTCGGGGTGGGCTCGGTGCAAACGGTGATAGTCCTAGTGGTTGCCCACTGGCTATTTGCCGTGCCCTTTGTTGGCAGTATCGCCCTGTTAGTTTTAAGTGTGGCAATTTTTATTGTCGCTAATCTCGCCTTGGGTTTTACCTTTTCAACCATTGCTCAGTCCCAAATTCAATCAATGCAGTTAACCTTCTTTTTCTTCTTACCCTCCATTCTGTTGTCGGGCTTTATGTTCCCATTTCGGGGTATGCCGGGCTGGGCGCAAACGATTGGTGAGGTTTTGCCTCTTACCCATTTTCTGCGTGTGGTGCGGGGGATTATGCTCAAGGGCTCGGAGTTTAAGGACCTAAGCTACGATCTCGGCGCGATTCTAATTTTTATGGGGGTGGTGAGTTGCGTGGCGATGCTGCGCTACAAGCGGACACTGGATTGATGGCTAGCGATGTCCGAGTCGACCCTAATAAACTTGGCGTGTAGAGTAGGGGGCTTGGCGTTAACAGAGGAGGCAAATAATGCGCGATGCACTAACCGTTGTTAAAAAGGCGGCACCGGTAATGCCGGTTGGCCAATTTAAATCCCTAGACCACGCCAAAGCCTGTGCAGAATTATTTGCCGAAGCGGGCGTGCCCGCCGTGGAGATTACCCTGCGCCATGACGACGCCTGGCAAATGGTGAAAACCTTTAGAGATTTTATGCCCAAGGCCTTAATCGGTGTGGGTACCGTGCTCAATCGCAGGCAAATGCTGCGTGCAGTAGATGAAGCCGATTTTGTGATCAGCCCGGGTTTTTCGCGGGAACTGTCAATGTTAGCGCATAAAACCCTCACTACCTATATCCCCGGAGTGGCAACAGCAACCGAAATTATGGCCGCAATGGCGGAGGAACACCGTGTATTTAAAATGTATCCGGCCACGGCTATTGGTGGCGTCGCCTTGTTAAAAGCACTGACAGGCCCTTTTCCAGAGGCGGTGTTTTGCCCTACCGGTGGTATTTCCGAAGCGAACTACCAAGAGTATCTGGCTTTGCCTAATGTGGCTTGCGTGGGCGGTAGTTGGCTCGTGCCAAGCGAGGAGGCCTTGGCAAAGGACCGGGACGGCTATTTAAGTATGTTGCATAACTTGTATAGCGCAGTAGTTTAATTTACTCGGCTGGTTTGTCGGCACTATGAGTTTGAAACGGCCAGTACAATTGTTCTAAATAGTTTTTCGGCATTGCGCCCTGCACACCGACCTCACTGGCCGTAAGCTGCTGTGCGTGGTATCTAAAGGTGCCAAATACAATATCCCAGACAGACCAAAACTCGCCAAAGTTTACCTGGGCGTCTTGGTAATCCCGTTTGTGGTGCCAGCGATGTACTTCTGCAGTACTAATCAGGTAGCGCAGCGGGCCAATGCGGTAGTTGAGATTGGCATGCTGAAAAGCTAAGTGCACCGCGATAATTGCAAACCAGCCTCCTATGATTGCGGCGGGCGCGCCGAGTAATACCGCCGCGATTAAGCCGGGGCCGGCGAGTAGTAGGGCACTGACGGGGTGGCGTCGCTCTCCGTTTAACCAGTACAGGCGTTCGGCGCTGTGGTGCAAAGCGTGAAACTTCCAGAGTAACGGAACTTGATGACTTAGCCAGTGCATCCCCCACAGGCCAAAATCAATAATGAGTCCTGCATAGAAAATTTGTAGGGCAATTGGGGCGTGCACAGGCCAGGCTGAACTGATTGGAAGTTGCTGGCGAAACAGGCTGACAATTTCGGCACTGACAAAAATGAGCGTGAGGCTAAATGCGGCATGCAGTATATCGGCGCCGCTGTCACCGTGGTCTTTGTTCCAGCGATCAATATACGGTGATACGCGCTCGAGGAGAGCGACGGCGCTGATGCCAAGTGCCGCGATCATTGGCGACAGCGGCCAGTAGGGTAGTTGCTGAATTAATACCCATACCTGTGCAATCGCAGTCATTCCAAAAATAATGGGGTACGCGCCCCAGCGTATAAAGCTTTGCATTGTCATAATCCTCAAATGGAATACTTAGTTTGCCACCTTGGCACCAGAGAGGATTGTATGAATCAGCTGCGCGTTAATGTGGGGTAAAGGCTTGGCTTGCGGTTGAGACGGTAATACCAAACGCGGCACTAAAGCTATTGCTGAAGTGCGCCTGGTCGTTAAATCCACCAATGAGTGCGGCGTCAGCGGCGGGCACACCTCGCAATAGTGCCTCAATGGCGATACGTAACTTTAACCATTTTTTGTAACTGCGCAGGGGAATACCTGTTTGCTCTTTAAACCAGTGTGAAAATCGACTTGGCGATAGGCCGAGACTCGTCGCTAATTGCTTGCGTGTGTATTCGGCTTCAGCCACAGCATCGTTGAGTTGCATTAGTAGCTGCGCCAACCTAGGGTCTGCGCCTGTTTGGCGCTGTGTATTTTGTTGGATATTGATGAGTATGGATTCTAGATTTGAGTCTGCAGATATACGTAAAAATGTCGGGTGCAAGTCGGATTTTTTCAGCACGGCGACGCCGTTCCGCGCGGGTGGCTGCAAAAATAATGCATCGGTAAAATTGCTGGCGGGATCAATATAAATAGACACCACATGGCCCTGTTGTAAACGGTGTGGTGTTCCTGCGGGAATAATGGCGACTTGGCACACATGGCTGGCACTTGCCGTGTCAACGACGAACTCGTCGTGCAGGGCGATGGTGATTTGCGTTGCCCAGTGCGTGTGAAAATGGCTGTCGCCCACCGTGCCGCGGAAAATACCCACGCCAGCATTGATCGCTGCATTTCCTTGCCATGTTGATGTTTTCTTATTTGTCACGGTGCCCAGTAAATCTCTACAGGTACCTGCTGCTGATGCAATACCAGTGAAATGGGGAAATCGGCGTCTTTGGCTAAGGCACGCTCAAGCACGTCGCGTTTGGCCTTGCCAAACACTTGAATCACAATTTTTTCGCTGTTGAAGACGGCGGCGGGGGTGAGGCTGATCCGGGAGTATGGCGCCGCGCCGGGGTGAACCGCAATGCAATGCTGTTCGTGGGCCGCCATTAGTATCTCGTACTCCTTGGCGTCGTGAAACCATGAGGCAGTGTGGCCGTCGTTGCCCATACCGAGATGAACAAGGCTCAGGGGCCAATCCAATTCCGCCAGCGCTTCTTCGCAGGCGTATTGGCCGTCGTCGACATCGGCAGCCGTATTTTTTAAAGGTAAATAACGCGACTGGCTCGCTGGTCCAGTGAACAAGGTTTTGTTGAGCAAGGCTTGATTACTGTCGGGATGCTCAGCGGGCAGCCAGCGATCATCGACGAGCAGGGTTTGCACCTTGGCCCAGTCCAATGGCTTCTTGCCGAGCAGCGTCAGCATCTCTTCGGGTGTGGAACCGCCAGAGACCGCAAGGCTAGCTGCGCCCGAGCGCGTTAGACTGGTGTTTAAGACTTTGGCAATATCGTCACTTAATACCGCGTTTAACTCTTTGCGATTGGGTAATAAAATAAGGGTTGGTTTTTTATTCATGCCAGCTTCTCCCAGTTTTTTCCGGCAGCGCCAGTGCCGCATTCGGCCCCATGCTGCCAGCCGCATAGCTTTTGGGCTGAATACCCGCCTCCTGCCACGCACTTATAATGCCGTCTACCCATGCCCAGCAGGCCTCCACTTCATCGCGGCGCATAAATAGGGTTTGGTCACCCTCTAATACATCTAATAATAGCCGCTCATAGGCTTCGTGGGCCTGCAATTCATCGTGTAAGTCTGGGTCTAAATTTAGCTCAACTTGTTCGAGTTTGAGCTGCCTGCTTAAGCCCGGCTTTTTATTTACTTTATACAAAGTAATATTTTCTTCGGGTTGCAGGCGAATCACCAGCTTATTGGGTAGGTCGTTGGGGTCGCCTTCAAACAGGCTAAAAGGGTGTTTTTTAAGTTCGACAATAATCTCGGAAAAGCGCCTGCTCAGGCGTTTGCCGGTGCGCAAATAAAAGGGCGTGCCCTCCCAGCGCCAATTGTGGACGTCGACTTGCAGGGCAACAAAAGTCTCAGTGTTTTCACTATCTTCAAAGCCTGTTTCATCGAGAAATGCCGCTACGGGCGCCGCGTTAACAGCGCCCGCAAGATACTGGCCGCGCACGGTTTTCGCTTTTACATTACTGGCGGTAATAGGGCGCAGGGCCTGCAGTACTTTGACTTTTTCGTCGCGAATGGTATCGGCGCGCAGATTGGCTGGGGGCTCCATGGCCACCAAACACAAAAGCTGTAAGAGGTGGTTTTGCACCATATCCCGCAGGGCGCCCGTTTTCGCGTAGAAGTCGCCACGACCTTCAACGCCAATATCTTCGGCCACGGTAATTTGAATGTTGTCGATATATTGGCTATTCCACAGCGGGCCAAACAGGGCGTTGCCAAAACGCAACACTAATAAGTTTTGCACGGTTTCTTTGCCGAGGTAGTGATCAATGCGGAAGATGTTTTGTTCCGGGAAAACTTGCAGCACCTCGTGATTGATCTCGGTACAGCTGGCTAAGTCGTGGCCGAGGGGCTTTTCCAAAACCACCCGCGACTGGGCGTTGACCACGCCAATACTGTGTAAATTCCGGCAGATGCTGGTGTAGAGCGTGGAGTGGGTGGCCAGATAGAAAACCGTTGTCGCCGAGCTATGCTGATTAACCGCGTCACTGAGGCGGTGGTAATCTTTGAGGGAATTAACATCTAAACTGACAAAATGAAGTTTACTGGCAAAGGTCTGCCAGTGTTGCTCGTCCCAAAAATGCGCGGGCAAAAACTCTTGCATCTTAGTGTTAACAATTTGTCGGTAGTCCTCATCGCTGCTGTTGGCGCGGCCCAGGGCAATGATGGCGGTCACATTGTCTAAAAACCCTTCGCGCTGCAATTTGTAAAGGGCGGGTTGCAGCTTGCGCAGGGCAAGGTCGCCGGTGCCGCCGAATATAACAAGTTGGGTGGTCTGGCTCTGGGTCATCGCTACACTCTTCAGCTAATACATTGATGGTGGCTCGCCTGTTTTCAGCATAGAACTTTTCATGGCTCATTCATACCGCTGTACTGAGTTCAAGTATGGTATAAAAAAATGAATGCGGTACAGTGTGGCGAGTTTATTGAGGGAGCGACAGTGATTCGACCAGCAGAGAGTAAAGACAGCGCGGTGGCGGCAGGCTTAGTATTTTTGTCGGGGCCAGCTGCCTTTGAACATATTTTTGGTTCCGGCCACGACCCGGATATTCGCGACTTTTTAAAGGCTGAATTCGCCAAACCGGCGACCATGTTCAGCCACCGTCATCATTTTGTTTACGAACAGGATGGTCAGCTTATCGCTACCATCGGCGGTTTTGATAAGCCCAGTCACGACGCAACGCTTATGGGCAATGCCAAGGCTATTTTTAGCCAATATGGTTGGCGGGGCATTGTAAAAGGCTTAATGTTTGAGTTGCGGCTGGTTAAGCCGCCTCGCAAAGGCTGTTATTACTTGTGCCATATCGCCGTCGATCCCCAGTGGCGCGGCAAGGGGATCGCGGCGCAGCTCATTGATTTTATGACTGTCCGGGCCCAAGGGCTGGGGTACTCGACCTTGAGCTTGGACGTGGCAGAATTAAATATTGGGGCTTTGCGTTTATATCAACAGATGGGCTTTAAGCTTGTGAAACGCAATAAAAGCTATAACAGTGTTTTAGATAACCATCTTTATATGGAAAAGACCCTGTAAGCCTGTATTTATCGAGGTGATAGAAACGGGGAAGGGTGGCTGGCTTAGGCCTTGCCGAGATTTTGGCCGCCAAGTGGGCCAAGGGTTTCGCCGCCGGCACTGTAAATCGGCGTGTCATTATTACTCGCGCCAAGAATCTCTAGCGCGCGTTTGCCGTAGCGAGCCTGGGCGCTAATGTCTGCGCCAGCCTGTACATTCAAGGCTTGGCAGCGGCTGAGTATACTGAGGGTTTCCTGCCAAAGTGCTTCGTTGTGATTGTTGGCAGTGCTGGCCAATTGGCCACGGCGCTTTTCGAGTAGTTCCAAGCTCTGCACCAAATCCATTTTTTGCTGAACAACTGTTTCAAGTTGTTCAGGTTCCCGAGCAAGTTTTAAGATTCGGGCTTCTTCGCCCAGCAAGGCTTCTAAGCGCAGCGCTTCAGTGTGGATGGTGTTCAGGACTTCGCTTAGTTCATCGCTCATATTTAGCTGCCGCTGAGGGCTTCCATATTAACTAGTGCCGCTGCCACTTTATTGGCGTCGATGTTGAACTCGCCATTGCGGATCGCGGTTTTGATGGCCTCAACTTTTTGGCGGTCAATGCCGTCACTGCTATTCACTTGGTCGCGGGTGCGCTCCAGCAGCGGGGTTTCCGCAACCGGACTTTTAGCGGTGCTGGCGGCGGCAGTGCTTGCCGGGCTGCTTTCTGCTTTGCTGGCACCGGTACGCCCGCTGTCTAGCTTGCGGGTCTGACTCAGCGAGGAGCCATCGATACGGTCAACCATTGTTAAATCCTCTTTAAATAGCTTTCGTCTGTTATATCGGCACTATTAGCTAAAACTTTAGCACGAATTTACGCTGTCGAGCATGGTGGTTTACCCCAAGGCCGTCATCAGTTGAGGAGAACGGTGTTATCCGATGCCACAACGCCTTCCAACTGTTTACCAGAGTTGAGATTTTTAACCAAAATCCGCTTCCCCAAGGCCCCGTTTTGCAGGGCGATGCCCATCATACTCACACTGACCGGGCCATCATTACTATTGAGCTGCACCCGCTGGCCCTTACTAATAATGCTGCTGGCGGTAACCATATTGGGGGTGAGCACTGCGCCTTGGGCAATGCTCTGGCGACTCTGATAGCCGCCTTTATCCCCTAAAGATCGCAAGTAGCCGTAGCCCAAGCTAGTGATGTCGCGCTTGCTCCAGCTAATGTCATTGGCGCTTATTTCAGTGCCGGGGGCAATAGGGTGACGGGCAACCATTACCTTGGCGTAGGCCTCCACCGTGACCGGTAGATAAATTTTCCAGGGTTTGGCCCCAGCGGTGCAGCGCACACCGACGGTTGTTCTGCGTTTGATTTTTGCCCCGTTTGACAGAAATGCTTCGAGCTTGCCTGGACAGCTACTGAGCTGGGTTCTTGGGTC
>NZ_JBFJWS010000006.1:0-52960 GCF_041623545.1 Zhongshania sp.
ACTCCGCCAGGGTGTGCGTAGAGCCCCTGGCTAATGAATACCAGAGAGATTGCGGCGACGTTCCTGATAGCTCTTGGCCAATACAGCACTAAATACCTCGATTGATTACAATTTTGTGGGCGGCGCTACAGCTGACTGTAAGTGTTTACTACCACTAACCTTCCTTAAAACATGAACATCCATGTATTGCTAAGCCAGAACCCAATCACGCAGCGGTGATAATTCCGCTGAAGTTACTTGCCTGAATATAGCGATTCATAATACTGTATATATAACCAGTTATGCAATCAGAGGCAACTATGGACGTTTCATTAATTAGCCGGGGCGCTCGATTTAAGCGTCAACTTATCCCCCTATTTCTCGACCGGATTTCAGCTGGATTTCCATCTCCGGCGCAGGATTATATAGAGCGTACGCTCGATCTCAATGAGCTATGTGTAAAACATCCCGCCGCAACATTTTTTGTTCGCGTGCAAGGTGACTCTATGAGTGATGCCGGTATTTACCCGAATGACATACTTGCCGTAGACAGATCTTTAAAGGCAGTTCATGGAGATATCGTTATCGCCTGTCTTGATTCGGAAATGACAGTAAAGGAACTCGCCCTAAAGCCAACGACCAAACTCATTCCGAGAAACGCCGCCTATGAAGCCATAGAAATTGGTTCCGGCAGCGACTTAGAAATCTTTGGCGTGGTAACAAACGTGATTAGGACGATACGTCGCTAATGAGTGGAAGCGTCTTTGCATTAGTAGACTGCAATAATTTCTACGCGTCCTGTGAGACATTATTTCAGCCCAAATACCGTGGATCGCCAATCGTTGTACTCTCGAATAATGATGGCTGCGTTGTCGCTAGGTCTAAAGAGGCAAAACTACTGGGCATTAAAATGGGCGTTCCGTTCCATCAAATATCTGCAATGGTTAAGCAGAAGAAGGTTGTTGTTTTTTCATCGAACTATGCGCTTTATGGCGATCTATCCCATAGGGTGATGTCCGTCCTTGGGGATATAGCCCCAGACGTTGAAGTTTATTCCACCGACGAGGCATTTCTGTCGCTGGCCGGAATGGAGCGAAACATAGATTTAGTCGCGTATGGCCAGGCTATTCGAGAGCGTGTACAGAACTGGACTGGAATTACTGTGTGCGTGGGTATTTCAACGACGAAGACATTAGCAAAACTAGCCAATCATGCAGCTAAAGCTTATCCAGCCACCGGTGGCGTAGTGGACCTCACTGATCGTCACCGTCAACGAAAACTATTAGCGTTAACACCGGTTGGTGATGTATGGGGCGTTGGAAGACAGCTTTCGATAAAATTACATGATCTCAATATCCATACAGCACTAGATTTAGCAGAGGCTGATCTAAAGACGCTGCGAAAGCAGTTTTCGGTCGTTCTTGAGCGCACGGCTCGTGAATTGAATGGCGAATCATGTCTAGCCCTTGAGGATGTTGTCAGTGCTAAAAAGCAGATAGTTTGCTCGAGAAGCTTCGGCACAAGGGTTGAAGAGTTAACACAGTTACGTGAAGCAGTCTCAAGCTACACTGCTCGTGCGAGTGTAAAGCTACGTGCAAGTGGCCAGCTGGCAAAACAAGTTACCGTGTCTGTACGAACAGGCGCTTTTAACCAAAATGAAACGCCATATAACAATATGGCATCTACAACACTTGCCGTCCCAACAGATGACAGCTCGGTACTTTGCAAGGTCGCTAATAGCCTATTAGGCAAAATATGGCGACCGGGTTACAGGTACGCCAAAGCAGGAGTAATGCTTTCGGATTTATATGGAAAAGACACCATTCAGGAAGATCTATTTTCGCCACAAGGCACAGCAGATAGAGCCAAATTAATGGCAACACTCGACAATATTAACAAAAGTCGACATGGCCAGGTGTTCCTAGCGGCGCAGGGAATCAAGCAGAGATGGGCCATGCACCGTGACTACTTATCACCTAGCTATACCACTCAGTGGTGTGATATTCCTTTGGTCTAGTTGTAATTCTATGTCTGTTTTGAGTTTCTAGGCTGTGTTTGTCAGATTAACGCTGCGTTGAGACGGCTAGTATCGCTTTCTGCCGATACGTATTTGTATTTATCGATCGGTGGATATCCCCAATTATAAGCTTTTACTCAGTTACGTAAGCTATCCCCATACTGCACGTGGGAGTGCAGATGGGGAGTGAAAAGTGGCTATTACTAGTAACGTATTCGAGAAGTGCATAAGAATATCAAGATTGGCAATATTGTTACCCCTTACGATGGTTGCGTGCATAGGTTGCGCAAATACTGGGAGTAGCGGCACGTACCTGATTGGAGATGAAGCACCCGCTCCGTTGGGGTACAGCGACGCAGTTTTGGCGAAGCGAATAGTGCCTCTATATAAGAGTGGCGCGTAGCGGTAATTGGGTAGCCTCCCTAGAGACCTTGAGAGCCGGCAGATAGGATTCCCTATACAATAGAGCCCTCTCATATTCCAGCATAATAAAATTAGGATTTTCAGGCGTTGCCTTGTCGTTTTCGGGCGATAGTCTATTCTTTACCTTTACATAATTGTCTACCCATAAAGTACGTCGAGCATGCTAATCACGCGCCGAGAAATTTCACTTTACTTTTTGTTTGTGCCTGCCCTGTTTTTATTAGGGTGTGCAACTCCGCCTAAGCCATTTCGAGCGAAAACGGGGCTTTTAGCGCAACTTCAGGGCTCACCTGAAGATTTGAAGCCAGTTTTGGACAAAGTCCTACAACGTGTAAATGATAAATTTCAGTATGATTCGGACTCATCGACTTACGGCGAGAGCGACTACTGGATTCCTGCGAGCGAGAGCAATGGTTGGCGTGGAGATTGTGAAGATCATGCTTTGCTGTGCAGAGAACTGCTGCAGGCTAAAGGGGTATACGGCAGTTTGTTGTTGACTTGCTGGACAGAAACCGAACAATATCACTGCGTTTTGTATATGGAGGGTTGGATTCTCGATGTGCGTTTTTCTAGAGTGATGTCAAATACCGATCTTGAACGAGTTGGATATAAATGGCACAAGGCGGGTTTGGAAGATGGTCGCTGGTTCTATGTGGACTTGTCGGCATAGCCCTGGCGGTTACACCATTTTTTAAGATAGGCGTACTCATTAATTGAGCGATTGCAGATAGAGCTTCGTTGCTCAAGCTGTTCGAGGGATTTGGCGACGAGCCCTGCCGTATTTGAGTTGCTCGCCAGCCCCCGATCAATCGACGCAATGACGATTTTTTTACCTCGAGTAGGAAGCATCTCCCAAGCAAAAACCCCTGTTTCGGTAATTTTGAGTAATACATCAGGTCGCCATTGCCCAGCGTTGAATGCGTTTTGCAAGGCATCTAATGCCTCTTGATCAATGATACCTAGCCGGGTTTTTACTAGTGCGATATCGATCCATGTATAGGGCCAGCTTGGCTGAAGCTTCGCTGCACGGCGATAGTCCGCTAAAGCAAGTAAGCGTGACTCGGCCGCAACCGGGTCGCCTATTTGCTTCTTGTAATCGCGCCAGTCATGGATGCGGCCGCGATTGATCAATAGATTTGGATTTACTACTGGATACCAATTAATTGCACGCTCAATAGCGCGGTAGGCGATAGACCAAGCTTGTGGTTGGGGTTCCTCTTTGCGGAACATCCAGTCGCTAAGGAAATGCTCAGCTTGGCGTGAATATAGTGAAGAGATTGAAATGCGTGCGCCCATAATTAAACACAATATGCAAAATAAGCAAATGCAGATCCAGAGCGTAGGTCTTCGTTTTTGTGTTTCTATCATTCGATCAGCCTGAGATGGGGAAGTGAGATTTGGTGATTCCCCAAGGGTTGCTGATCATTAGCGCTTGCGCAGTCGCATAGCCTTGGCGCTTGCATACAATATCGTAGGCTTGGCGGAGTAGCGGGGGTCGCCGTTTGGTGTGATGAGAGTCTGAGGCAACTACGGTTACCAAGCCATCGGCGACAAGCGATAGCGCCATTTTCTCGGATTTTGGACCAAAATTTCCGGTTAGTGATGCGGCAGTCACCTGCAGTAAGCAACCTTGCTCCAGAAGCGGTGCCAGTTGACCTGGCCGCTCGAGTAAACTTTTATTTCGCTCTGGGTGGGCGATCATGGGGCAAACTCCATGGTCAAGTAGCCATCGGGTTAACTTCGCGCTGCCCATCGGAATTGCGCCATGTGGGAACTCTAAAAGGAGAACTTTCTTGCCATGCCAATTACCGAGAAAGGGTATGTCATTGCGTTCGATCGCACTTATTATTTCAACATCAAATCTGACTTCAGCTGCAGCACCAATGACCAAGTTGATGTTGTGCTCATTTAAGGCGCGTCGTAGGTTTTCGCAGGCAAGCGCGATTGTATCTGCTGTGTTGTCGTAGCGACCGAAATGGATATGGGGCGTGCAAACGGCGTGGGTAATTCCATTTTCAACGGCGGCTTTTGCCAGAGCCAAAGAATCCTCTATTGTTTGAGCGCCGTCATCGATCCCGGGAAGGATGTGGCAGTGGATATCAATCATTTATACACCAGATGGTGATGAGCAACCCCTTGTTAATTAGCTATGGTATTTTCCGTATCGATAGTACTTACTTTTTTTGTCGTTAACTTGGCTAAACACGATACCTGAAACCCGCAGCCTGTTTTGCAACATTTGACCAATACTTGATTCCACGATTTTTCTCGAAGTAGATTCACTGCGCACCACTTGTAATAAAATGTCGGCGTTCTTGGCTAATACAAGAGCGTCGCTAACGGCCTGTATGGGTGGTGTGTCAATTACAATATAATCAAAGCGGCTGCGCATTTGAGTGATAAATTCAGCAAACTGAGGCGATGACAGTAGGTCCAGCGGATTCGGCGGCACTGCACCCGCACTTATAATGTGTATGCCATCTTTTTCATACAAGCATTCCTCTATAGTTGCAGTACCTGTGAGTATGTTGGCTAATCCGGGCGAGCCAACTGGTAAATCGTAGGCTTTGCCGAGCACCGGTTGCCGCATATCTGCGTCTACCAAAAGTGTTTGTTTTAACTGTCCAAGGGCTAGCGCTAGATTGCTAGCAATAATGCTCTTACCCTCGCTTGGGACAGACGAGGTTATGTAAATAAGCTGCTGGTTGTCATCGTTGGTTGCCAGCAATGTACTTGTGCGCAGCCCGCGGATTGACTCAGCAAATGCACCTTTTGGGGTGTTAATGAAAGACTTTGTTAGCGCCTTCCTTTTTTGGCGTTTTACAAAGGGAATCACGCCAAAAACGGGCAGGTTCAGGTAATCTTCGATTTGTTTAACGCTGCTAAAGGTATTGCCAAGTGCGTCAGACAGCAGTGTTATCCCGACGCCGATCATGAGTGCTAGTAATGCAGAGAGCGTTACAATAAGCGCCTTCTTTGGCTTAACTGGAACGCTTGGCACGGTAGCTGGGTCAACAATTCTTGCATTGGCCATTTCCATATCGGTTGTAGCCGAGGTTTCTTTCAGGCGGCCGAGAAACGTATTGTAAAGGGAACGGTTTGTATCAACTTCGAGTTGAAGCTCTCGTAGTGTGAACTCTTTTTTTGCAATTTCTTTTATTTCATTCCTGTTATTATTGTAAGAGCTGCTTAGCGACTCCTCATTCGCTTTCGCCAATAAGTAGTTTTTCTCAATACTAGAAACAACTTGGCCAACCTGGTTACGTAAACTCTGATTAGCAGATGCCAACTCTGATTGCGCGCTAATCATCGTAGGGTGTTTAGGGCCGTAACGGCGCGAAAGTTCCTGCACTTTTGAAATTGCTTTGGCTTGCTCGGTTTTAAATTGTTGTACCCCACTATTACTCAGTACAGCTGGTACAGAGCTGAGCCTTTCTAGATCATCGCGGTGAATTTGGCTAACCTGCTGGAATTCACTTTGAGCGCTGGCAAGTTCCTTTCTGGCATCAGTGAGGCGGCTGCTGATGCTACTTAAGGTATCTGCAGACAAGGTCGTTATACCTTCAAGATCCACAAGATTTTCTTTCTCTCGGTAGAATTGCAAGCGGCGTTCAGAATTTTTAAGTTTGTCCTTAAGGTCAATCAAGCGTTCTGACATCCACGAGGTTGCCGTTTCACGCATGCTGAGCCGAGCATCAAGCTGACCGCTAATGTAATTGTTCGCTATGCTGTTGGCCACTCGCGCAGCTATGTCCGGGTTGGTCATGTCAACATGAATTCGAACCAACTGTGTTTTTGCTAATGGTGATATTGTCACCTGCCGCTGGAGCGCTTTGAGCGTGAAATCGATTTGTTCATCTAATGTCGGTGGGGCGGCGGGGGCGAGGTCGCTAGGCCGTATGAACGGCAAATATTCACTTAACTTTAGCGATTTAATAAGGGAGTCGAGATTGAAGTGGGTTTCCGACTCCACTGTGAAGTCTTGTTGTTTAGTCAATCCAAGCTTTTTGACAACTGTCTTCAATAGTTCGCGGCTTTCTAGGAGGGCAAATTGCGTAGACAAATATTCCCCTCTTGAGGTGTCTAAGCCAAATAGCTCTTCTGCAGATACCATTTTGTTTTTAGTGGGTTCAATAAGCAGTGTTGTAGTTGCTCTAAAAACCGGCTGTACGGATAACACCGCGAGTGTGCTCAGCATGACTACTGCTATCGTTAAAAAAAGGATGCTCCACTTTGCTTGATTTAGTACGCTCCAAATATGGAGTAAATCAAGTTGATTGGCGACGACAGGGCGTTGATTATTCGATTGCATATTCATAGGTCGCTTAAAAAAAACTCTCGTCAACGGTGACGATATCGCCGGGGTAGATGTTGGAGTCTAGGGAGCTTCGAACGGGCTTTCTTTTATTGTCATTGTCTCGAATGATATAAAACTTGCTTCGAGACGCGCGTTCGGTAAAGCCTCCCGCAATTGCAATAGCTTTGCGTAATGTTAAGCCTGGGGTGAAGGGGTAGCCCCCGGGTTTTTTAACTTCGCCATTGACAAAAAACGACCGGTATTCGAGAATTCGTACCGTGACTTTTGGGTCAATTAGGTAATCACCCAATAAGCTGGCTTTAATTGTAGATTCAACTTCCGCGCTTGTTAATCCCTTGGCTCGAACTTCGCCCAAAAAGGGGTATGAGAACGTTCCTGCATCGGTTAATCGGATCTCTGCGAAACTTAGGTCGGGCTCGCCAAATACTTGTACGCTGAGCAAGTCTCCCGCACCAAGCCGGTAAATGGAATCTAGGTTCGTGCCTGCTGTTTTTGAGGTTTCTTGGGCTAAAATAGGTGCTGCGGCAACTAACGATAAACAAACTAAGATATAGGATAAAAGTCTTTGCATTGTTTTTTTTTCAGATCCAGTTTGAGAGCTTAGGTGGCTAACGATATAGTTCCAGTAAGCGCCTAGTATGCCTTAAATCGCGAAAGTCACGCTAATTTCTACAATATTGCTATCGAACTCTTCTATTGGCGAGTTAGATTCACGCTCTTTTCGGCTGTATCTGCCGCTAAATTCCACATTCCGAGTCATTTTATAGATTAGGGCGGCCGACGCAGTATTGGTGTCGTCTTTACGCCCATTGAACGCCTTGCCCTTATAATCCTCATTGATCGAATTGTAGCTTAGCTGGGATTCAATTTGGTAGGACCAGTCATGGGTCCAGCTGAGAGTGGTGTTTGTCGTCTCAATGACATCAGATCTCACGCTACCTTCGGCTGCTCCTTTGCCGGTTGTAAGGTTAATCCGTGAATAGCTCCTTGGTTGCCACGTAATATTTATATCCCAAGCTGGCTCAGAGGTATCTATGGCATTGGCACTATCGAAATTCTTGTCTTCTTGGCCGAGGCGGATGTAGCTGCTTGTTTTGGCCGTTGCTTCCCAGGTCACGCCGGCATAGTATTTTGTGGCATTATTGTTTAGTAGGCTTTTTGCGTCTTCGTAGTCAAAGTCGGTGCGTATGACTTCGAGTAAGATTCTCGTCTTGGGGGCAACCCGGACGTAAAAGGTGCCGCCCTGGGTAATCATGTCGCGTTCTTTTAGTCTGTTTTGGGACAGTGTGTCAAGGTTGTTTAAATAGCTAAGATTACTTGCGCCGAGATTTAGTTCAAGCTGAGCGCGGGCAGTATCAGCACCGAGGCGATATCGGCCTGCTAAATTTGTAAAGCGTGATTCGTCACCTACCTCTTCATCGGTGGCCGCTCGGTTGATACTAGTTCTGATGTCTTGCTTCTCAATATAGTCGAAGGATAGTGATGCGTTGTTACTGGCATTAAAAGCAAATTGGCTGCCTAGCAGAAGTTGGTGGTCTGTATGGTTATCCTTAGAATCATACTCATAGGACTCATTGGTCAGTGTGTAGGCGCCGTCGAACGAGACCTTTGGGCTGCCTACTTTAAACAGGAACGCAGGCTGAACGATGGCTATCGCCGACGAGTCTCTTGGTTGTGATTTCGGGTCTTGGGAGATGTTGTCATCGTGGCGAGCGCCAAGTGTAAGCAGCGATAGAAAATGATCGCCATCCTCTAACTGAAAGTCTGCGTTTGCTGCTGAGCAAAGAGATGCAAGCAGTGTAACGCAGCAAATCATGCTGCTCTTCATTTCATTTCCCCATGATTTTGCGTTTTTAGGAGTCTTTAATTGTTGTGGGAATTAAGCAATCTGCCATCTATCGCGATAAGGTATGCTAATTTAAAGAATTAAAATATTGAATCCCTTCGCGCTACGATTTTTGGCGGTTTTGTACAAAAAATAATATTTCTCAGTGTAATGCATTTGTATATTAGATTCTATAGACTAGCTTCCAATCGGTAATAGTAAGCCATAAATAATTCAACTAGCCCATGCGTATGCATTGATCGCGCGTTTTTCGTGACGTGCTTTAGGAGTCTGAAATGAGAAAAATAATTAGAAACCTAGCGGCTGTCTGGGCATTTTCGGCCGTGTGTGTCTGTTTTTCATCAGTTGCAATGGCTGATCAGTCGGCTGTAACGGCGTTAAACCAGGCAGGAATCGCCTTGACAGAAGAAGAGTACGTTGCGTTTTTGCAGGCTGAGCCGGCGCAAATTGCTGCTGTAGCCGCTAAATTACTTGCAAAAAGGCCGGCCGTTGATGTTGAGCTAGTTGCAAGTCTAGTGGGTACATTGGTAGCGGAGTTTCCCGATTTTGCTGTTGCAATAACTGAATCGATAGTTAAGGCGCTTCCAGCGATGGCGCCAGTAGCTGTTGCAGCTGCAGTAAAGGCTGCACCTTTGCAAGCAGTCGAAATTGTCGCCGCTGCGGTCGCCGCTGCGCCAAACTACGCGCGCTCAATTGTGGCTGCAGCTGTGGCCCTGCAGCCACAATTGGCGGAGCAGATCGTGCGAGCAGCAGTTAAGGCTGCGCCTGAGCAGAGTGCGGCGATCAACTCAGGTGCCAGCGATGGTCGCAGACAGGCGGCGAATAAAGCCGGAGGCAGTGATCAAACTGCTAGCGGGCCATCTAAAGCTGCGCCCGGAAATAATAAGACCAAGAGTGGTGGCGGGGATACTAATGGGGCTGCCAGTCCGAGCTAACAATAGCTTTATTTGATATCCGTTAGCTTGGCTGCCTTTGGGCGCTAATTCGGCGTTTTTTACAAGCTGGGTGTGTTCCGGTTTTCGATGTGGCTCCGAAGTGTTGTGGATCTAGCCGATGTATATTTGCTCGTTGGTTAGGTCAAAACTGGTTTGGTAAAGCTCCTATTGACAAATAAGCTCTGGCCATATCCATTTCCGTAAAAGCGCCTCATCAACTGCTGGTCTAGAAAGGCTTAGATTTTTGTGTCCAACGGGCGACTTTAGATGTTTGAGCGCCAGTAACTAGCAGCTGGTAGAGTATTAATCGTGAATTTGGTTGTTGCTTAAAAGTTGTTGAACCTACATGCAGTACGCGTTTTAGGTGCCAGTTATTAATTAAAGAGTATAGTTGTTCATGCCCAATCCGATTTTCGTTACACAGCCCTACCTTCCTCCGCTGGAGGAGTTCATACCTTACTTAGAAGAAATATGGGCCAGTAAAACCCTGACAAATTGCGGCCCATTTCATCAGCAGCTTGAGAAAGCTCTCTGTGACTATCTGGGTGTTGAGCACCTAGCTTTGTTTGCCAATGGTACAATTGCTTTGGTTACGGCACTGCAAGCCTTGCGAATCACTGGGGAAGTTATTACTACGCCGTATTCGTTCGTGGCTACTGCGCACTCCCTGTTGTGGAACGGGATTACCCCTGTATTTGTGGATGTGGATCCTAAAACCCTTAATCTAGACCCTGCGAAGATCGAAGCGGCTATTACACCTCAGACTACAGCGATCATGCCAGTGCATTGTTATGGACATCCCTGTGATGTCGAAGCTATCCAGAAGATTGCTGACAACTATAACCTGAAGCTTATCTATGACGCCGCTCATGCCTTTGGTGTAAAAGACAAAGGTGGCAGTGTGTTGCGCCATGGTGACCTTTCTGTTCTGAGTTTCCATGCTACAAAGGTATTCAATACTTTTGAGGGTGGGGCCATCATCTGTCCCGATGCCAAGACTAAGTTAACTATCGATAGACTCAAAAATTTTGGTTTTGTTGATGAAACCACGGTAGTGGCCTCCGGTATCAACGGTAAAATGAGTGAGATCAATGCCGCTTTCGGAGTGTTGCAGCTCAAGCATATTGATGGCGCTCTGGCGTGTCGTAAAGAGATTGACGCAACGTACCGAAGTGAACTCGAAGCTGTTAAGGGCATTCGTAGTTTGAAAAACTCAGGCGAAGAGGTGGTTAACTACGCGTATTTTCCGATATTGGTAGAAGACGATTATCCGCTCAGTCGAGACGAGCTTTATGAAAAGCTGAAAGCACATGGCATTTTTGCTAGACGGTATTTTTATCCGCTCATCACTGATTTTTCCATGTATAGAAACATACCCTCAGCGGACCCAGAAAATTTACCAGTGGCGAATACGGCCGCTAAAAAGGTTATCTGCTTGCCGATCTATCCGGCATTAAGCCAAGCAGACTTAAGGCTAATTATCGAAGTGCTTAAGTGTGGAGATGTATTGTGAAAAGAATTCATTTTGGTTTGATGGGGGCAGGTGGCTTTGCGCGGGAGGTAATGCCATACGTCCGCGCTAGCGTAAGTAAATCTATAAATTGTTCTTCCGAAGAGATAGAGCTGTATTTTGTAGAAACTTGGGAGCCTAAAGTCAGTACGGTGAATGGCTACCCATTAGTGTCCTTAACTGATTTTTCTAAGCTACCTGGGCATAAATATTTTAATGTAGCCGTTAGTGACGGCCGTGCACGAGAGGAGCTTGTGCAAGCTGTAGGTGGTAGTGCTGAAGTCATACAAATTCACGCTCCACAAGCGGTTATACTCGAGGCCAATGAAATTGCTGATGGTTCGATCCTTTGCCCTTTCACCGCAGTAACCTCAAATATTCGGATTGGACGTTATTTTCAGGCAAACTTCAATGCGATTGTAGGGCATGATTGTGTGATTGGTGATTTCGTCACTTTAGCGCCAAGTGTTAACTGCCTTGGTCGCGTGCATATTGGAGATTACGCATATATAGGTACAAATGCGATGATCAGGCAGGGGGCGGCGGATAAACCGCTCAGAATTGGAACGGGTGCCATTGTTGGGATGGGTGCTGTTGTGACGAAGGATGTGCCTGATGGCGCAACAGTTATTGGTAACCCAGCTCGGGTAATGTCCAAATGAAATGCCTTATTTGTGATGCAAAGAGTACGTATTTTTTTTCAAAACAGTATAACGAGTACCCGTTCAATGAGTTTATGCGTGGGATAGGTGATGTTGAATACTATAAATGCTCGCATTGTGGATTCGTCATATCTAAGACGCATAGTGAGCTAAGTAAAGACAAGTGGAGTGATTTGAACGAAAAATTTCATCATTTTCATGAAACTGAAGAATCTGACAATAAAGTAAACCAGCCGCCCTACGCAGAGCAGGCTATGATGATTTCAATGCTGGTAAATAATAGGATAGTTGATGCAACTAATATGCTTGACTACGCGGCGGGATATGGAACGCTGAGTAATATATTGCACCGATATTTTAATATTGAATTACCTGTGTACGATCCATATGTAAAAGCTTCTGGTAATACACGATATATAGAAAACCCGGTACAGAGGGAATGCGGCACGGTCATAAATTCCGCAATGTTCGAGCACGTTTTGAATCGAGCGGATTTAGACAGTGTTAATGACTTAGTACATGAAAACGGTAGCCTGATAATCCACACCGTAGTATGCGAAAATATTCCTAAAAATCCAGATTGGTTCTACCTTCGTCCTCCCGTTCATACAGCATTCCATACCAATAAAAGTATGGAAATACTTATGCAGCAATGGGGGTATAAATCTTCTGTCTATTGTTTACCGGCCAAATCATGGATTCTATTTAGAGATCCCGTTGACTGTATGCAACCTAAAATTGAAGCGATAAATAAAGAAATTCAAAGTAATTGGTTTTATAGCAAAGAAGGTTTTGTAGATTACTGGAAAGGCTTCTAGCGTGTTAGTTCGTTGAATCCCGCCAGAAAAACGCTGTACTGGGATAGCTTAAATCGTTAGCGGTATTAGAGTTTTCCCAATTCGCTCAGAAAAAAATCCTAAAATTAAGTCGATCTTTTGTCGTCGACAGAAGTAAATCGAATATGGTCCTAATTTTATTAAATAGTGAAATATACGTTTGAAAATAAAATCCATTAAAATAAACACGTTGGCTAATTATGTGGGCCAGCTATATGTGATGTTAATTGGTTTGGCGGTTACACCTTTATTTTTGCAGTATCTTGGTGCGGAAGCGTATGGTTTGGTTGGTTTTTTTGCCTTATTACAAGCTTGGATGAATTTACTCGACGTTGGGCTAACTCCAACGCTCGGAAGAGAGATATCGTTTGCGCGCGGGCAAATTAATGGCTTTGATGAATTTAGGAAGCTGTTGAAAAGTTTTGAGCTCATTTTTATTTTTCTTGGTGTTTTGGTTTTTCTTGGAATATATATTGTCAGCGGCTGGTTAGCGGTAGGCTGGATTAATGCAGAACAATTAGAATTCGATATTATAAGCTATTGTATCGTGCTGATGGGGGGCATGATTGGTATCCGTTGGCTAGCGGGCTTATTTCGCAGTGGTATCAATGGGCTTGAAGATCAAGTATGGCTTAATATTGCTAATATTATTCTAATTAGTCTAAGGTTTGTTGGGGGGCTGGCTCTGCTTGCATTCATAAGCACAGATGTCCGTCACTTTTTTGAATATCAATTATTGGTCGGTCTGGTTGAGCTATTGATTTTGATGGCGCACTTCTATAGCAAGTTACCCCCATCGACTGCTCCTATTGCTGTAGTTTCATTTCATTTGGGAAGTGTTAAGCGGGTGGCGCCTTTTGCGTTAAGTGTGGCCTATACGTCAGGGATTTGGATATGTGTATCGCAAATGGATAAGTTGGTGTTATCAAGTGTACTACCGCTAGCGGAATTTGGGTATTTCAGTTTGGTTGCCTTGCTGGTTGCTGCTATTGCTGGGCTTACAGCTCCAATATGTATTGCTGTCCAGCCCCGTATGACATATCTATTGTCTAATGGCCAGGAAGAGGAAATGCTTGCACTTTATCGTGGCGCCACTCAACTTGTTACTTGGGTTGCCACGTCGGTGTCAGTGATGGTGGCATTATTTTCAGAAACTTTGATGTACTCTTGGACAGGTGATAGATTGGCTGCCGCTTGGGCGGAAGATATTCTCTTTTGGTTTTCGCTAGGTAGCGGTGTTTTAGCGGTACTGTCGTTTCAATATTATCTCCAGATAGCACACGGAAAGCTAAAGCTACATATACTTGGTGCTACGATCTCCATGGCTATTGATGTGCCGATTACTATTTACGTCGCACTAAACTATGGTGCTCTTGGTGCAGGAATAGCATTGTTTGTTTTTAGACTTTTTTGGATGCTGGTCTGGACGCCTATAGTTCATCATAGATTTGCACCCGGTTTGCATATGAAATGGCTTATTAACGACGTTTTGATTATCGCTTTAACAGTAACTTTGATGGCTGTGCTTATGCGCGCATTATTTCCTCTGATTCCAGAGCTGTCACGAGCATTAACCTTTGCAACACTGATAATAATGGGCCTTATAGTTATGATTGCAAGCGGGCTATCCTCCAGCTTTATGCGAGAATATTTCATGAGAGTGCGTTGTGCGTAATTTAAGAACAGAACGAGAAATAACAAGCCGTTGGGGGCCTGTCAGTGAAAATCCCGCTGTAAGTATCTGCTGCATAGCATACAATCACGAATCTTATATCGAAGATGCGTTTGAAGGTTTTTTAATACAAGAAACGAATTTTCCGTTTGAAATAATAGTCCATGATGACGCATCGACAGATAAAACTGCGGATATTATCAGAGAGTATGCTGATGCATACCCTAATATCATTAAGCCTATAATTCAAAAGATAAATCAATACAGTATTAGTCAATCGCAGCCGATTATAAATGCAGTAAGAGTAAGTCGCGGTAAGTATGTTGCGGTGTGTGAAGCAGATGATTACTGGCTTGATCCTAATAAAATACAAATTCAGCATGATTACTTGGAAAAAAATCCAAGTATAGTTATCTCTGGGCATGACGCGAAGATCGTAAATGAAAAAAATGAAGTCGTAAGTAAATCTAAGCTTCACGATAGCATGAAAAAAGACTTTAGCCCGGAGGATCTTGTTACGGGGAAGTGTTCGGTATTAACACTTAACTGGTTTCATAGAAATATTGATGTCTATAGCTTGCCGGAACAAAGGCATGTTTTAAATATGGATAATTTCGTACTTTCATTATTAGGGCATCATGGTGGAAGTCACTATCATAGTGATATTGCTTCATCAGCTTATCGTGTTCATAGTGGCGGAGTTTGGTCAGGTGTCTCTAATAATAGAAAAAATGAAGCGCAGATAAATACATTTTTTTGGATGTACCAATACTATTCAAGAGTAAATATGAAAAGTCAAGCTCGCTGTTACTGGCAAAAGTACCTAAGAGTTGTGTTTTTACAGATTAGCTATTCTGATTTGGTGATAGAGGTCTTTCGTAAGGTATTTAGATCGCCATATTCAAAGATTAGAAGGCTCGTTGCTGGGCATTAAGTGAAAGAGAAGCTGGCCTTTAATGTGGCAGCATAAACTGAGTAGTATATTTAGATGGTGCAGAGCCATTTCACAGCAGAATAAGGCTTAGTGGATACAATTAGTTCTCTTTATTTAGTACGTAATTTTTTTATAGTTATTCAAGGAGCGAAACTAATTCTCCAGTACAAGTCATGGGGGTATTTTTCGATCAGGGTTTAGTTTGTCGATTTTAGCTAATTTTGGATTGTTGTTATGGATTTTGTCGTTACATGGGTAGATAGCAGTGACCCGAAATGGAGAGCTGATTTTGAAATTACAAAAGAAAAGAAAGATGGGTGTGGTGATTTTAGTGCGCCTCGGTTCAGGGACTGGGATAATCTGAAATATTGGTTTAGGGGCGTGGAGAGGTATGCGCCTTGGGTTCGGAAGGTGCATCTCGTCACTTCGGGGCACTATCCTGAGTGGCTCAATTTAAGTTGTGATAAATTGAATATTGTAAGGCATGAGGACTATATTGATCCGCAATATTTGCCAACATTTAATTCGCGAGTCATAGAGAATAACCTCCATAAAATTGAATCATTGGCTGAAAAGTTTGTTTTATTCAATGATGACTTTTTTATTATAGATAAAATGGATCCAAAAGATTTTTTTAAAAACGACTTGCCATGCGATTGCGCTATTTTAAATGCTTCGTCAGGCGATGGAATATCTTACATATTAATGAATAATTTATCCTTAATAAATAAAGTGTTTGATAAAAACACCGTCATTACAGAGAATTTTTTGAAGTGGTTTAACCTGAGGTATGGGAAATCTATTCTTAGAACGATATTGTTGTTAGCTTGGCCTAGGTTTACCGGATTTTATGAGCCGCATGCTCCGCAATCGTACCTGAAGTCTACTTTTGTTAAGTGTTGGGCGCTTTACGGCGAGGAATTGGAAAACACTAATAAATCAAATTTTAGATTGCATAGTGACGTTAATCATTATTTGTTTAGGTATTTTCAGCTCGTTACCGGCCGCTTCTCGCCGATGAATAGGGCGTCTAAGTCGATGATGTTTCAAGCTGCAGATCATAATTATCTCGATATAGTTGATGCAGTTATTCTAAATAAAAAACCAATTATTGTTATTAATGATGATGATTCAATTAGGAATTTTTATGCGGTTCGGTCTGCTGTAAATGGGGCATTAGAAAAAAAGCTCCAGGTAAAGTCGCAGTTCGAAAAGTAAGCAACGTTGAGTATATTCATATTGAAGATGTGTCTGGATGCTCTCGAATAATTTCTATGCGTGAATGTCAAATGTGTTAGTTAGTATTATTGAGCTAGGGGTATGTTTTCATCATGTCGATTAAAGACGCTGGTAGTGGCGGTGATGAAGAAAAAGTGCTAAATGATTCAATGTTTCGGTTTGGTAGTTTAGTGCCTATCCTAGCATTGACATTGTTTTTTGCGGCGGTTTTGATTGGACAGTCTAGGCAGTTTTATGGTGCGCTTGGGTCGTTAAAGTATATTTCTATTGTTGTTTTTGCTTTATCTTTGGCTAGATTTAGAGGCGCGACGATACTCGATTTTTTTTCCATATTCGGTCTGGTGTGGTTTTTTGTGTTTTCGGCGTTTTTTACGCTATTTAATTTATTTGGTGCTAGAGATATATTGGTTCTTTTTGGTTACGGGGTGTGTATTCTTTGTTATATTTTCGCGGCAACAGGATCTGAGGATGTTCGAGAAGCTCTCCGAAATTTTCTTTGGTTGTCTAGTGTGGTATTTGTACTGATAAATATTCCGCAGCTAAACGAGTCGGCTGCGTTTAGTTTTTATAAGCAACAATTTTCGGGTGTATTGTCGAACCCCAATATATTTGCCGGTTTGGCAGGTTTTTATTTGGTTTTCCTATTCGAGTCTATTTTTAATATGGGGCGTTCAAAAACATATGTGCTCCAGGTTGTGGTTATACTGTTTTTGCTAGTGTTTTTGTTTGCTGCTTTTAGTCGTGGTGTATTGTTGGCGGTTGTATTTTCGTTATTATTTTCTGTAGTAAAAAAAGGTAGCATTCGGTTAGCGATAGCATTGCTTTTGATTTCGTCTTTGGTGGGTTCCTTCATGGTAGTATTCTCGGTGAATAGTGTTGGTGCTATGGGCTCGCGAGAGCTATTTGAGGATACTGGACGGTACGATATTCTACTTGCGTATATTGATGAGATTTTAAATAGAAAATTTATACTAGGAACGGGAGTTTCTATTGACGGCGGTCGAATTAAGAGTGAGCTTTCCTATTTTGATATCATTTTATTCTCAGGTATTGGTGCTGTTGGTTTCTTTGCCTTTCTTTTTAGATCATTGTATTTCGCTATAATAAGCGGCCGCCAGCGTGATGGTGATTGGGTCGCGGTGTTGTTTGTATATATATTTATTTGTTCGACTTTTGAGGGTTATGCGGCAAATGTCGCTAGCTTGCCTTCTTTGTTTTTATATCTTTTGGCGGGGTTGTTGTATTCGGATTACCTTTGTTCTCTCCGTTTAAAATCGAGGTAGGAAGCTCTTGTTTTATAGTTATAATATAATATTATTTAAAATATTTGTTAATTGTAATGATCTTAATTATACGTTTTTTGGTTTTATCATAGGTGGGTGTTAGTTGTGGTTGCTAAAAAACTAAAGATATTGGTTTTTTCGCAATTCTATCTTCCCGGGTACAAGGGGGGCGGGCCCATAAAAACAATTAAGCAATTGTTTGACTGTGCAGGAGAAACGCTATTATTTAAGCTCGTAACTAGTGATAGAGATCTTGGTGACACTCAACCGTATGCTGATGTACGTACCGCAGTTTGGAATAAGGTAGGCTCTGCTCAGGTATTTTACGCTCAACAAGATCTAATTGGATGGTGGAAGATTGTCAGGATATTTTTTGACGAACGTCATGATATCATTTATCTAAACAGTTTTTTCTCGGTTCGCTTTTCGTTTATCCCGTTATTGTTAGCTAGGTTATTTGGCATAAAGGTTGTTCTAGGGCCTAGAGGGGAATTCTCAGAAGGCGCATTAAGTATAAGTTTGAAGAAGAAGCGCGTTTATATATTACTGTATAAGTTTTTTTGTCTTCATCTTAAAACAGTATTTCAAGCCTCTAGTGATTTTGAGGCAGCGGATATTCGACGAGTCTTAGGGCAAAATGTAGATGTGCAGGTCGCGGAAGATATCGGTGGGATAGATTTTATAGAAGCTATACCTGCTCGGGCCAGCGGTATGCGCCGGGCTGTTTTTTTGTCTAGGGTATCTCCAAAAAAAAATCTGTTAGGGGCGCTGAGTATGCTTCGCGCTGTTCAGAATCCATTGATATATCATATTTATGGTCCAATTGAAGATCTCGACTATTGGGGGCAATGTGAAACTCTAATAAATTCGCTACCTAGCCACATTTTGGTTGAGTATAAAGGTTCGCTAAATCCGCAAGATGTTGTTAATACTATTTCAGAATATGATTTTTTCTTTATGCCAACTCAAGGTGAAAATTACGGGCATGTGATTGCTGAGGCATTGTGCGCGGGGTTACCCTTACTGATTGCCAATACTACGCCATGGCGTGGCCTTCAAGACAAAAAAATTGGTTGGGACTTGGCACTGAGTGATCCTGCTGCATTTAGTGAAGTGATTGACCAGTTGGCGATTATGCCTTTAAGTGAGCTATTGCATATGCGTGAAACAGTGTTGGCGTGGGCAAGCAAGAAGTTCTCGAATCGTGATTCTATTGATGCGAACATAGCTATGTTCCATTATACCTACGGGAAAAAGTAAGGATTATCTAATGCCGTTTAAAAACAAGACCCTTTTAATCACTGGTGGCACAGGGTCATTTGGAAACGCAGTGCTCAAGGGATTCCTGAACTCAGGCATTGCTGAGATTCGCATTTTCAGTCGGGATGAGAAAAAACAAGACGACATGAGGAAGCGGTACGCATCAGATAAACTCAAATTCTACCTAGGTGATGTCCGCGACTACCGAAGCGTACTAAATGCTACGCGCGGTGTTGATTACATATTTCATGCGGCCGCACTAAAGCAAGTACCTTCCTGCGAATTCTATCCAATGGAAGCAGTAAAGACGAATGTGATGGGTACGGACAATGTGTTAGAAGCGGCGATTCAGAACGGTGTAAGTCGGGTGGTCTGTTTAAGTACTGATAAGGCGGTTTACCCCATCAATGCAATGGGTATATCTAAGGCGATGATGGAAAAGGTTATGGTTGCTAAGTCGCGCAACTTAGAAAATAGCGGTACCGTGATTTGTGGTACTCGTTATGGCAATGTTATGGCATCTCGCGGCTCTGTTATTCCCCTCTTTATTGAGCAAATAAGGGCGAAAAAAACAATTACTGTGACCGACCCATATATGACGCGTTTTATGATGACGCTGAAAGATGCGGTTGATTTGGTTTTGTATGCGTTTGAAAATGGTAATAATGGTGATATTTTTGTCCAGAAGGCGCCGGCGGCGACAGTGGAAACTTTGACTAGCGCACTAAAAATCTTGATTAATGAGCCAGATCACCCGGTGGAAATCATTGGCACTCGTCATGGAGAAAAAGCCTTTGAGGCGCTGCTGAGCCGAGAGGAAATGGCGTGCGCTGAAGACCTCGGTACGTACTTTCGTGTACCGCCAGATTTACGTGACCTTAATTATGCAAAGTTTGTAGAGCAAGGTGATGAAAAAATTTCCCGCAGTACAGATTATAACTCCGACAATGCAGAACGCCTAGATGTTGAAGGAATGAAAAAATTACTGCTAAAGTTAGATTTCATGCGCTCAATTCAACGGGGTGAGTACGCGACTCCCGAGGAGTAAGTGCTTTAATGAGTGATATGTAGATGAAAGTTTTGATTACTGGTGCCAACGGCTTTATTGGTAAAAATCTGGTTGCGCATTTTGCGGAGCGTAAGTGCGACGAAGTTGTTGTTTTTACACGGAAAAATAGCGTCTCGGAGTTGCCTAAACTGTTAGGCGATGTTGATTTTATTTTCCACCTAGCAGGGGTTAACCGTCCAATAGAACCCACGGAATTAGTATCTGGAAATGTTAGTCTTACACAGGCTTTGTGTATTGGTGTTGCCGCTTCTGGGCGTAAAATTCCTATCATTTATACATCTTCAACTCAGGCGGGCCAAGATAACGCCTACGGTAATAGCAAGCGCGGGGCAGAAGAAGCTTTGCTGGCTTTATCTAAAGAGTATGGGGTTCCTGTTCATATTTTTCGCCTACCTAATGTTTTCGGGAAGTGGTCTCGGCCGAATTATAACTCAGCTGTAGCGACGTTTTGTCATAATATTGTTCGTGATTTGCCTATACATATAAATGACCCTTCAGCAATTATTACGCTCACCTACATTGATGATATAGTTGAAAGCTTTATCAAAGTCATGGAAGGGGTAATAACAGACAGCCCCTATGTTGAGGTGCACCCGAAATATGAATCTACCGTCGGGCAGTTAGCCGATCAAATACAAGCATTTAAAGATAGTCGTGCAACACTTATTACTGAGCCAGTAGGTACAGGTTTGATTAGAGCATTGTATTCTACTTATGTTAGTTTTTTGCCGCCAGATAACTTTTCGTACCAGGTGCCCCAATACGGCGATTCGCGCGGCGTTTTTGTGGAAATGTTAAAAACAAAAGATGCCGGACAGTTTTCTTACTTTACTGCTCATCCAGGCATTACCCGTGGCGGTCATTACCATCACTCAAAAACAGAAAAATTTTTGGTTATCAAGGGTGACGCGTGTTTTCGTTTTCGTGATATTCAGTCTGGTGTTTTTCATGAGTTACATACCTCTGGAGAGAATCCTCAGATTGTTGAGACAATCCCTGGGTGGTCTCACGACATTACTAATACTGGAAATAGTGAGATGATTGTAATGCTATGGGCGAATGAAGTTTTTGATCGTGAACGCCCAGACACCTTTGCCTGCCCAGTTGGGGTGGCCACTTAATTGAGTAGTAATATGAAGAAGATGCGAGTTGCTACTGTTGTTGGCACGCGCCCAGAAATTATACGCTTATCGCGTGTGATTGCTGCCCTGGATGCTCACTGTGAACATATATTGATCCATACAGGTCAAAATTATGACTATGAGTTGAATCAAATATTTTTTGATGACTTAGGGATTCGGAAACCGGACTTTTTTCTAGAGGCCGCAGGCCGTTCTGGTGCCGAAACTATAGGTAATGTGATAATCAGTGTGGACTTGGTACTTGCCGAGGTTCAGCCTGAAGCACTTCTTATCCTAGGTGATACCAATAGCTGTATGGCGGTGATTGCGGCAAAACGCCGGAAGATTCCTACGTTTCACATGGAAGCTGGGAATCGTTGCTTTGATATGCGCGTGCCGGAAGAGATTAATCGTCGAATTGTTGATCATACGGCTGATATAAATTTAACTTACAGCACAATTGCGCGTGATTATTTGTTGCGAGAGGGGTTGGATCCTGACAGGGTTATTAAAACTGGCAGTCCAATGTTCGAGGTGTTGAACTATTATCGTTTACGTTTTGATGAGTCGAATATTCTACAGCAACTTAGCCTAGATTCGGGTAAATTCTTTTTAGTGAGTGCTCACAGGGAAGAGAATGTCGACTCAGATATCAACTTTCGGGCCTTAGTTGATACCCTTAATGCGCTAGCTGAAACCTACGGTTTCCCCATAATTGTTTCGACACACCCTCGTACTCAGAACAGGATTGATGTGTCGTGTGTCGAGTTTAACCCTTTGGTGAGATTGTTAAAGCCGCTTGGTTTTATCGATTATAATAAGCTCCAGCTTGAAGCTAAGGTAGTACTTTCCGATAGCGGTACGATCAATGAAGAGTCATCTATTTTAAACTTTCCAGCACTGAATCTGCGTCAGGCGCATGAGCGCCCTGAGGCGATGGAGGAGGCGGCTGTAATGATGACCGGCCTAGAAAAAACGCGGGTACTGCAAGCTCTGAATCTGCTGGAGAGTCAGGGGCGAGGTAGTGAGCGTACATTGCGTTTAGTGCCTGACTACAGCATGCCTAATGTGAGTGAGAAGGTAGTGCGTATAATTCATAGTTACACCGATTATGTAAACCGCGTGGTCTGGAAGAAGTACTGATGCTGTTCTCAAGATCGGATTTTGCGATAATAAATCGTAGTTTTTGGCCGATTTATCCGGTAATAGGCGAGGCTTTGTTGCAGCTAGCAGAAGAGTTGGCAAATACGAAAAACGTTTGTGTGATTATGCAAGACCATGTGGGCATAAAGTCTCAGTTGGCGTTGAAAAAGCGTGGGCGTGGCGTCAAATTTTACCCTTGTGTGTCATTTTCGGTATCGAGTAGTAGTGTTTTTAAACGTATTCTTGATGCTGTTTTTTTTATGTTCTGGGTCTTTTTTTGCTTATTAATGACACGGCCCCGAAAAGTGTATGTTTCAACTGACCCACCAGTTTTAGTGCCTTTTATCGTATGTATTTATTGTTTTATTTTTAGGTCATCTTATATATATCACCTGCAGGATATTCATCCAGAAGCAACTAATACAATTTACCCGGTAAATAAGGTTGTTCTGTGTCTGCTAAAAAAAATTGACACAGTTACATTAGGCGCTGCAGACATGTTGATTACTATTACCGGTGAAATGGCCGATCAAATTTGTAATAGAGGTTTGAATGTCAAAAGACCTGTATTGATCAATAATCCTGCTGTTGCATTTGACACTGTGAGTTGGCGAAGCGAAAAAATAGATGGCTTCGCTTTTTGTGGTAATATTGGGCGACTTCAGCGGATCCCGCTTATAGTTGATGCCATCGAAATGTATATTCGAAGTGGTGGTCGGCTTGAGTTTGTTTTTGCTGGTGCTGGTATTTATTCAGCGAAGTTGAGTAAGCTTTCTCAAAAGTATGAAAATGTAAAATACCTTGGCCAAGTTTCTGCCATAGAAGCAGCCCAACTTAATGCGGATTATCGTTGGGCGTTATTGCCGATCGAGGATGAAGTTACACGATATGCATTTCCAAGCAAATCTTCGTCTTATGTTTTTTCTGGTGCTTTAGTTGCTGCAATATGCAGCGAAACTACGAGTGTTGCTAGGTGGGTGATTTCGAATAGGTTGGGTGTTGTTGTGGCGCCAACTGCGGAGCTAATTTGTGACTTTTTTTGGCGCATTGAAAAAAAAGAGTTAAATGAGTCGGGATTTGATATGAATAGGCACGAGCTGAAAGATAAGCTTAAGTTTGAAACTTTTCTTCAGGAACTAAAGTCAGTTATTCTATGAAGATTGTAATGTGAAGAAGAAAATTCTGATTACCGGTGCAAATGGGTTTGTTGGAAGTCATTTGATTTTACGGCTGTCGAAGTTTGAGTACCCCGTTGCCGGGGTGGTAAGAGCTTACCGGGTAAATTCACCCGATTGTATTGTGATCGGCGATATTGATGAAGATACTAAATGGCGTCCTGCACTTGACGGTTGCGATGTGGTTATACATGCCGCGGCCCGAACTCATGTGATGAACGAGGAGTCAGGTGATGTGTTGGGGAGGTTTCGAAAGGTAAATGTGCAGGGAACGATTAATCTTGCGAGGCAAGCTGCGGAAGTAGGTGTTCAGCGGTTTATTTTCATCAGTTCCATAAAGGTAAATGGTGAAAGTACCTCTGTAGGTGACCGCTTCGATGAGGCGTCAACAGCATCACCAATAGATCCATACGGAATCTCTAAGTACGAGGCTGAGCAAGCGTTATTCGAAATCTCTTCTGAAACCGGTATGGAAATCGTTGTTATTCGGCCTCCCCTAATTTATGGCTCTGGCGTTAAGGGAAATTTTGCTATGCTGTCGCGTGTTGTGAGGCGCGGGTTACCCCTTCCGCTAGGCGCCATTCAAAACTCTCGGACAATGGTAGGTATAGATAATCTAGTAAGCCTTATTATTGCTTGCATAGAACATCCGTCTGCCGCTAACCAAATTTTTCTGGCGGGCGATTGTGAAGACCTTTCCACGACTGAATTACTGCGCAGAGTAGCGAAGTCTATGGGGAGGCCATGTCGACTTTTCCCAGTACCGAAGGGCTTTCTAGTTTTTGCCGCTAAGTTGCTAGGGAAGAACGCGGCAGCTCAGCGATTGTTTGGCTCGTTGCAAATAGATATATCTAAGGCTCGCATGTTATTAGAGTGGGAACCAACCGTCTCTGTGGACGAAGGTTTGCGCCGCTGCTTTGTAGGTTCTAGTGACTCGTAATATAGAAGGCTCATTTGTGATTCGATTGTTGGATGTTCTGTTTGCTTCATTTGGCTTGGTCTGTTGCTCTCCCTTGCTGTTGTTCATCTATGTATTGGGTCTATTTGATACAGGTTCGCCTTTATTTCGGCAGGAGCGAGTGGGGCGTCATCTTCAGTCTTTCACTTTAATAAAATTCCGAACGATGAGAGTAGATACTGCGTCTGTAGCAAGTCACTTGGCATCCCAGTCGGCAATTACGCCTTTGGGCAAGTTCTTACGGAAAACAAAAATGGATGAGTTGCCGCAACTGTGGAATGTGTTGGTTGGGGAGATGAGTTTGGTCGGGCCCCGTCCCGGATTATTTAATCAGGAGGAACTCACCGCTGCGCGATCGAAGTTAAATGTGTTTGATGCCCGTCCAGGGATTACTGGTTTAGCACAAATAAGCGGGGTCGACATGTCTACGCCACAACTACTTGCTGAAACTGACCAGCGAATGCTAAAGAATCTCACGTTAACTTGTTATTTTTCCTGCATTTTACAAACAGTGATAGGCCGGGGGGGCGGTGATCGTATTGGATGATCAAGTCAAGGGGGGCTCGTTTTACTCCAATCAATGATAGTGCAGGAATTTTGTGGGCTCTTCGGCCTTGTCCGGGCGAATGCGCTAGTGACTTTGGCAAAGTGTTTAGGAGCGGCTATTTTGTCGCCACAAGTGATTAGTCAGTCCTTACATGTTTTCGTGATATGGCCTGTGCATAAGTGTAATTCCCCATTAAGACACACTTGTCTTAATGGGGGCTTCTCTATACAGATGATTATGTGGAGTCTTGCACAACTGAAATTTCGGAAACTTTCTCAGATGTGCGCTAGTTCTCAAATTCAAAACATAGTATATTAGTCGCAATTGGACTAATTGATTCCGCTCTCGGCAATGGATTGCTGCACTTTTTCTACTTCAAGGTAGCAACAATTATTACAACAATTCAATTGTTGGAGTGAAAAATTGGATAATCCTAAAAATAAGGGCGCAGCAGCATTTCTATTGCGCGCGTTACTTTCTGCCCCCCGCTCGGTCAAATTGTCGTTGGTAGTTTCTCTAGATGCGATTACGCTATTCATGTCAGCGTGGCTTGCATTCTATGTTCGCTTAGGGAACGCTGACGCGCCGCTTGAGCAGTATGGGCCCGCCTGCCTACTTGTCCCTCTCATTGGCGTGATGGTGTTAGCTGCATTTGGCACTTATCGCTCAGTGATTCGTTATTTTTGCGCTGATGATGCGTGGGTGATAGGTAAAGCTCTTAGCTTCTCAGTTATGGCATGGGCCGCGTGTTGTCTGGTTTTGCAGTTCAGCTTGCCTCGCTCCGTCCTGTTGATTCAGTGGTTATTGGCTATTCCGCTTTTAGTGGGTTTGCATTTCGCAATGCGGCTTGCTCTGCGGGAGTTGTCTCCCTTTGGGTATAGAGCTAAACGTAAAAATGCACGTAATGTCATTATTTACGGCGCGGGTACTGCAGGAGTGCAGTTGGTGCAGGCACTCGCAAATGACGCGAACATGCGTGCTGTTGCATTTGTCGACGATAACTTTGCGTTGCAGGGCCGCAAATTAAACGGCTTGATGGTTTACTCTTTCGAGCGCATGGAATACTTGATCAAGGAGCGAGCGGTTGATGATGTTTTGCTCGCGATGTCGGCTATTTCGCCTCAACATAAAAAGTTATTGCTAGAAAAGCTAAGTTTATTTCGGGTTCGGGTGCGTGTATTGCCAGCTTTAGAGGAACTAACTGGTGAGCGTGTAACGCCTGATGATATTAGAGATATCGATATCACCGATTTATTGGGGCGCGAAGTCGTAGCGCCAAATGAATCACTCCTCGGCGCTAATATCGTAAACAAAGTTGTGATGATCACGGGTGCGGGTGGGTCTATTGGTAGTGAGCTCTGCCGTCAAATTTTCAGTCAAATGCCAGCTACTATTGTTTTGTTTGAGCTGTCGGAATACAACCTATATAGCATTGAGCGTGAGCTTATAGCTAGTAGAGTAGAAAAGTGTGAGTTTATTCAAATCATCCCTATACTGGGCAGCGTTCAGGACCGAGAGCACCTAACGCAAGTCATGAAGTCATATTCGGTAAATACCGTCTTCCATGCTGCTGCGTATAAACATGTTCCAATGGTAGAGCACAATATGGTGTCTGGCTTACGGAATAATGTATTTGGCACCTTATATGCGGCCCAGGCTAGCGTAGCTAGCGGTGTTGAAAATTTCGTTTTAGTGTCGACGGATAAGGCTGTACGTCCTACCAATGTAATGGGGGCAAGTAAGCGGTTTGCTGAAATGATTTTACAGGGGCTCGCTGATCGGGATTCGGATTCGCGTACCTGCTTTACTATAGTTCGATTTGGTAATGTGCTTGGGTCGTCAGGATCTGTGGTTCCGCTATTCAGGGAGCAGATAGAAAAAGGTGGCCCCGTTACTATTACTCATCCAGACGTTACGCGTTATTTTATGACGATTCCCGAGGCTGCTAATTTGGTGCTACAAGCGGGATCGATGGGGCGAAGCGGTGACGTCTTTGTATTGGACATGGGCTCGCCTGTACGTATTTTGGACCTGGCATTGCAAATGATTAAGCTTGCGGGCTATTCGATTTACAATGAGGTGGATGGTTCGGGGAATATCGAGGTGGTTTTTTCTGGCTTAAGACCTGGTGAAAAGCTTTATGAGGAGCTCCTAATTGGTGATGGAGTCACGAGCACGGAGCACCCGATGATTATGAGCGCGAGCGAACGCCATTTAAGTTGGGATGAGCTGGAGAATGCCCTTTGGCAAATGGAAATTCTGTTGCGTAGCGGTGATGCGGCGAAGTTGCGGGAGCTATTAAAGCAGTGTGTAACGGACTACGAGCCCCAAGGTGATATTGTGGATTTACTGCTTGGGGATATTGGTGATCCGGATGCGAGTGCAACTATGCCGTTGAGCCAGCTTAACTATATTGGTGCCGCTTAATAGGTGGAGGTATCTTTTTAGCTTGCGTTTGAATTACGGCCGCTTAGTTTGTGCGAGTATGGAACCTAGCAAGTAGTCCCGAGGTAGATAATATAATTACCGTTGCCGCGTTTGCCGGAATCTGCAGGTTAAAGTCTGCCATTGAGTGTATAGCTATCGCAGTGAGGCCCATCACGCAGGCGAATCCAATTCCACTTCGGTAGGTTGAGCCGGGCAGGCACAGCGCCTTAGTTCCATTGTAGAAAGTGTACAAGACGAAGAAAATAAGTGCTGTCGAGCCAGGTATACCGTACTCGATTGCAAATTGAATAAAATCGTTGTGGGCGTGCTCAAAATGGTGAGTGATATCTGGTCCGGCAACCGATGAAAATATCACTTCAAAGCTGCCTGCTCCGCTACCGATTAAGGCATGCTGCTTTAATAGAATAATTGAATAGTCTAATACCTCATCTCTATTAACATTCTGTTTGATAAGTACCTCGCCACCTACGACTTTGTCATCGATCTGAGTGTTCACTATTCTTTGCTGTAGCTCGTCGAGGCCAAAATATTGTGACACGATGAGTAAGTCAATGATCAATAAGCTTGCAAGAATAATCGCTAATTTGAAGCGATATTTTGGGTTTGCGAGGGCCAAAATAGCGCCTGTTATAAGCATTGATGAAACAAAGGCGATGTTGCCCATCCTAGAGCGCGTCAGGACGAGTCCTATGACCATAATGGCAAGCGCAATACGAATGAGTGCTTTGGGGCCTGTTAGCCACGTTATTATTGATTGAAGTGAAAGTGTGCGGTGGTCGCGAAGAGCGAGGAGTAAGCCGATACCACAGGCCGCGGAAATCTCCAAGTGGCCGGCAAGATGGTTGCGGTTCACAAATGTTCCTGTAGCAAGGCCGTGCATGTATTCTTTTATCCCGAAAAAACCCCACTCTAAGCCAGATAACACCATGGTGGAGCCATAAAATGCTTGAAAAGTGCCGCTGAGAATGACTGCGCCTAGTAGTAAATTGATTGATCTACGTGTAGTAAATAAATCGAGCACCAGCATAAAAAGAAGTGTGTACGCTGAGCCCATAAGCAAATGATTAAACGTTTCACTTGGAGCGAGGCTCCAACCAGCAAAATATTGTACCGCCACTACGAATTGCACTAACACTAGAGCGATTATTGCTGGCTTGGCTTTTATGAATGCCATAGAGTTTTCTGTTGGACGTGTATATTTGCGAATTGCCCATATAAAGCCTATTGCTGAAATAATCGTGATTGCTAGGCCGTTTGACCAAGGCCTATTGCTGCCTAAGGGCAGCGGAAGCCAGATCAGGAGGCAGCAGATAGCGATTTGTAAGTCTTGCTGGGATTTTCGGCGAGAGCTGATTTGGGAGTCCACGTATTGACCTAAATTTTGTTAGGCATTTAATTGTAGGGGTTATAATTAGTCATTGAAGCAAAAATATAGCCACATTGTAAATGGCATGTACAGTTGGCAGGTGCGTATTTTCGTAAATATGAACACTTTCCCCCGTCCTTTTTGGAGGCACCGCTGTTTACCGCGAAGTATTAGCAGTGGGTCAAGGCCATGATGGATTTTACGTGTGGATTCGCTCTTTAGTTGCAACTTTGTCGCGTGATGGAGCAGACGATCGAGAATGACGGCGGTTCGCCGATGATCCCGTGCCGGTGAACCCTCAATTGCAGAGATTGCGATGATGGCGTATCCAGTCAAACTATACCAGTTTCGCTAATGTGCCTTTGTGTAAACCGCGCGCGCTCTGTAATCAATGTCGTTGGGGTGGTAGGCATTAAGTATCAATTTCGCCTTAAGCGTCCGGCAAACGGTAAATGGATAATTTTTTTTATTTTATTATTAAATTATAGCTTATTCTTATTTATTTTATATTCACCGATCGTGCAGCTACGATCGGCGATGGTAAATTTTAAGTTGTAGTGTGAATTTAAAAATTTAATAAATCTAATTCAGGCTTAGCGGCGGAATGTTTATGCCTGCATTCGCATTTAGAGGTAGCTCAGTAATTGAGGAATGTTGCTTTTTTATTGTAAGCGAATAAATGTAAAGTCAATTGATCTTTAGAGGCAGAGTCGCAATAGATAATTTTTGTTTCGGATTTTTCGGTGGCAAGGCTACGTGAGAATAGTAAATTTAAGTCGGGTAATAAAATCGCGGTGTTTTATTTAGCTTATAATTATTTATAAATGAGTTTTAGTTGGCTCAAGTTTAATGTGTCAATTATCAAATTATTTTAATTTTTTGTAAATGGGGCAGGCCACAAGTTGATGCTTAGCTAATGTTAAAATGTATAATTTATTTTAAATCTGATATGTGCATTAATAGTGTATTGGCAATACTGATGACAGTTATTAAACTTAAGGCCAGTAGGCAGTCGGTAGTAGTCTTTTACTGCAGTGCCTGAATCTGATATGGCGTGACCGATCGTCAATTATTTATGATCGAAAACATGCCATACCCGAATAACATCAACTTAATTTCATTGACTGTGTGTTTGGTCTGCGGCCCGTCTAGCAGTAAGATCTCTAATTTATCTGCTTGGTCGCTTTGTTGAGCGACACCGATAGATAGTGGGCGGAGTGCTTCCGCCCAGTTCTGAAGACTGTCGTCTACTTTTCTAATGTAAATTTTTCCCCTGCGGCGCCAAGATATCATTGCAGCAATTTGGATAACCTGTATTTTTGTTGCTGGTGCAATATTGCAATGTAAATGCTGGATGGCGCGATCAACCCATGGGCTCGGAAATCGCTTGTGCCCCTTTCTGGCTCTTGTTGTTAAGCGTTGATTTTTAGATAAATCTTCTAGGTCCTGTTGTGCAATGTGATCTTGGATGCAACGCCATTTAACCATCTCGGCCCAGCGATTGTTCGTTTCTAATAATGATATTACTGTTTCAATATTAAGGTTCAATCCAGTCGCGGCTTTTAAAGGGGATTCGCCGCGTGCGTAGCGAGTTAACCATAGTAATATGGTCTTCAGGCTGAGAACTTTTGATTGATATTTAAACTGGTTGGGTAGCGGTATAGATTTTATAGGCCATTGCTTAATTTTGTATTTTTCCCCTCTAAGTAATCGGGTATATCTAGCGGCTAAAGGAAGCTGTCTTTGTTTTGCGCGGGTCCGATGTTGACGTTGCAAGTCAATCTCTTCGTTAAAGAGGTTGGCGAGCAACCTATTACTGAGTGATTCGACAGAATTTATTTGCCGGCAGGATAGAGTAAAAAATGTTGCATGGCTGTAATGGGATAACGTAGTTCTTGGGCTGGCGTGACCTAGATCAGCAGATGCTCTAGTTATCAAACGAATTTTTTGGATGGGGTCGTCAGAGGCGAGTCCTGTTTGCATTTCTTTCGTTGCCTTACTGTGCCGAAAGTGGTGAATCCTGAAGGAAGTACTTCCCGTCGCTATTTGTCCAGAAGCTGTAATGATGTTTAGACCTAATGCTTTAGCTCCGTCGCTGGTGTTTAGACCGGAGAACAAGTGACGTCCTTTTTCTAGATTAATTTGAATTGGGCTGGGCAGTGGTATAGTCCGATGGCTGGCCTTCGATTTTATTGTATGGTCCTTGTGCGGACGGATGATGATATAGGTCGCTAAGGGGTCGTTGATAACATCCTTCGTTCGCAAATTAGCCGCTTCATTTCGCCTGACTCCGCCGTTGGCGTAAATGGGGTGTATGGCGCAGGTGTCACGAATGGCCGGAGAGTACGAAGAATTGAATTCTGTGTTGACCTGCCAGTCAGCGATCGCTTGCCTAGAAAGGACAATTTCCCTGTCTGTGATTATGTAAGCTTCGATGTTGCTTTGGGCGTTACCTACAGTTGGGAGGCTGATAGGCGGGAGTTCGTATAGTTGGCTCATCTCTGACCAGAATCGATTAAAGCGATTGATCTCCGCTTCTTGTATCGATTTTGTGTCAGACAAAGCGCTTTCTATCTGTTCTGTTGCCTCGTCCGACTCTAGGCTATTTATGTCGTAACCAGCAAAAGCGCTTGATAGTACTCGCCACACGATTTTTATGTACTTTCCTACTGTCGCGTAAGTTAGTTCATTGCCCGTCTTATGGTTGGCCCCGGCTTTTAATAGCTCTAATGACCAGGCTGTAATCATTGTCATTAGACCTGATAATTTACGATTTGCACTCCAGTGTTTGATCGCCACAGAGGCGCTGCGTAGTCGTTCCGGGTTATCACCTACCGCAGATTTTGGCGGGTTGGTCGTAAGTTGCCATAGCTTTTTAAACAGCTCTGCGTCTTGGCTTGGAGTCGACTCGTTACGAGGGAGCGATTCATGTAATTCTAAAGAGCTTTCGATCGGTAGCGGTTTTCCGGTGAAACCAATGTCGTTGGTGTTGTATTGGCGAAGTCGCTCTACTGGGAGTTCCTTGCTTGGCAGGGACCCATTGATTAAATCTGTTGCGATCCCTGAGTGTACGATTGATCTAGCAAATTTTACGGTAGCATTAAGCGAGTCTACGTTGGCGCCTTTGCCAAGTATTTTCTGTAGGGATACATTAGTTTTTACGCTGTTAAAAGGTCGGTTTAAGTAGGCGGCAACAAATACAAAAGGGATGCCCGCAATAGTCCGCGCCTCAGCATGGGGGGGTGATAAGTCGATTAATATGTACGGTTCGTCTTTGATGATAATTGATGATTCGGCGGCCTCCATCCATTTAAGTGACTCGTCCCAAGTCTTGCAGTCCGCCCACAGCACCAACGCGCAGCGAGCTAGTATGAATAGGGAGCTAGCGTCTGCCGTTTCGGCGTAATCAAGTAGCTGAGTACGGTAGTGGATCAATTGGTCCGCTGCCCTCATATGAGCGCGGGTGATATTAAGTGGTGGGCGGATATCCCAAACCACGGGCGCTGGAAGCTCGACTTTCCAATTGTGTCGTTTTTTGTGCCGTTGTAGCCTGCCTCGTAGTGCTCGACAGAGTACATGTACGGCTATAATGTCATCGTCGCAGTCTCCAATTAAATTGTCTCGAATCTCGAGAGCTGTATTTCGATCTATAGACACATTTTCTGGTGCATGCACTCGCGCATAGTTAGGAACATACTCTGATATAGCGTTATCGATTCGCTCAGGCCGTGAGATTTTACGCGTTGTACTTGTTAGCTGGCTTTTAATCCGCTCTCTTAGTCGTTCCTTGTCGCTGATCATTTCCTGTTCATGCAGTGCATGAAAGTCGCGACTGCCTTTTATGTCGCGCTCAACGCCTTTCCTTGGGGGGACTTTTAGTGTGTACCCTGCAGCAGTCATCCAAGTGTCAAGATAGGGGCGCAGGGTGTCCGCTAGTTCCTGGGGTGAAATCAGGCCATTGCTGCCGAAGATAAATGATTGGAAATTGTGGCCTAAGTGGGCTTCAACCAATAAGGCTGGGGCGCCGAAATCACGAAGTTTGCATGATTGTAGATGGCGTGGAATCCGAACAGGGATGTCAGGGAGCAGTTCGTTGAAAATACTTGAAATTGATATTGGGCTAGTTTGGCTATCCTCTATTAGGAAGAGCAGCGGTCGAGTTCCTTTTAAAGCGCCATCTGCTGCTTCGTACGCGGACTTATCATTGGATTGAGTTATTAGCTTTTTTAGCCAGGCTAAATAAAATGCTACCAGTTCGCGGGTGATTGTCGGCATGACAGCAATCCGGCGGAAAATACTCGAATCCGATGGTTTGTCTCTGTACATGATGATACCGAACGCGAGGCAGATATCATTTATCGTCAGCTCACAAAACTCCGCGGTCCCCCGATGGGCGGAACCGACCGCAAGGGTGTGAGATACGACTTTGGTTAGCAAGTTGTGATAGGTTACTAGGTCTAGTGGATTTTTATTTCTTAGTAGCCATTGGAAGGAATCTGTCACCCAAGTTGTGGCAGGTCGAAAGATCTCCAGAGGTAGTGCAGAAATTGGAGCGCCTACAAGTCTGTCTGTTCCCATGGGTTGTGCAGGCAGCAGATCACCATATAAGTCCTGGAGCGTTGCATTAAATTCGCTTTGAAGCTCTTTCTCGCTCCAATGTAAGTAGTGCAGCGCAGCTAGACTGCTATCCAAACCTTCACAAAATGTTAGTTGTGTAAGCGGGAGGTCCATTTTGCGCTGAAAGTGCGCTTGGACAACTGACCCTCGAAGTCGTGTTTGTGTAAAACGGCCAGTTTCATGGTTGCGGATGTGCGTTTTGATTCGATCTCGCTCTTCTAGAAGGGCATTGAGTTCGTCGCTATCATTTCGACATTTGCGTAGATAATCCCAAGCTTTGTCGCTGCCTTTAATGGGCGGCAGCGCCACACTTAGCTGAATGACGGCAGCTGGGCTCTCATTTATTATTCCTGCAGGCAATTCTGCAAACTTATCTTCTGCTAAAGTGTGGTGGTAGGTGATCGTGTAAGTATCACCTGAGCGAGATAGCTTAAAGATTCCGGAGGGATAATCGGCGTCCTCACCGCTGCAAGCGAGTGCTAATTCTTTATAGTTCCGTCCAAAAGTTGCATTCAATAGCCATAAAATCAGCGCTGCGGTGGTTAGATGACTGCTATTTAGTGGTTGGTAATTTATCAGGGCCGCCAGACTTTTGCGGCTCTCGACCACAGTGAACGCCTCACTACTCCTGCCTGCATATAGATTAGTAGTGCGAAGATTGTGGCCTTTCCTTCCTTGAGCTTTAGTTGCGTTTTCGTCGCCAACGTTCTCATCAGATTGGCCGCTGAGCATCGCGCCATCTACGCCGCTATGGGCTTCGTCCGGATCGCGATTATTTGATTGGTATTCATCACGTGTATACCGCGATTCTGGTGAATTATCAAAATCGTCATCTAGGTCTTTGGCGCGCTCTTTCCTTTGGCGCTTGATCTGGTTTGTATGCTTTTTTCGGCGCTTTACTCGGTCACTAGGTGCCCCTAGGGAGTTTTTTTGAGATTCTAGCGATAGCAGTACATCTAATAGTATTTCAGTTGCTTTAATAAGCGCTTTTCTTAGTTGGTTGATTTCCGAGGTTTTGGAGGTATTTGGCTTACTTTTAGTCTTAACGAGATCTTTCAATTTCGCGGCGGATTCGCCAAGGGCGTCGGGTTTCAGCCACTTGGGTATCAGCGACGATGTGCCGGTGAGGGCTTCGCTCTCTAGATTTGCGATGCCTATACACTGCTTGCTCAGCTCGACAATGTCGCTCTTATTCGTGGCGGTAGTACCGCAGTAGGCGAGAAGTATCGCTAAGTGTAGGAAGTGGGGGATATTGGGTTTCGATGTTGGATCAATATTTATCGCGAGTGCACTGTAAATCGGTGAGTGTATGCTTAGTTTCTTATAAATCTTTGCCCTTGTTTGCTTAGTTTTAGCGGTTTCCTGTTGCTCAATTATCTTTTCGTACTGCTCTTTAGTTGTTAGGCCTTTCAGTTCGCCTAGTACGGATGCGATGTTCGTAGCGACCAAGTCACCTCGCGGGGCACCAGAATCCGTGGCATTACGTGGTAGGTCGAAAAGTAAAAATGACTGCTTAGTGGCGATAAGATCGTCCTCAGCGGCACATATAAAGTGGTATTTCAAACTTGTAAAGCGTGACAGTTTTAGCGTAGTCTATTTTGGGAGGTCGTCAAGATCGTTCAAATTGACACGATTTTAGATATTGAGTAATTGAGATTAAATTACTTTAAATACAATGATTTACTGTTTTTATTGAGCAAATTTTTATATTTAAAGTAAGTTTTTGTCGGTTAAGGTATAGCTATATAGTGCAGATACTTTTAGCTACGAACCAGGCGGATAAAAAAACCTAGACCTTTGGTCTGGGTTTTTTTATGCCTGAAATTTGGCTGTGCCCAAATCGTGGGCTCTACCCAATAAACGGGGGATGGCACTCATTAAACCCTATTTATAATCCCGTCCCACCCGCAGTGGACCAGCACTCGTAATCGATAATTCTCAAAGTTCCTAAAACGATACGCTATCTAGGTTGCACCACCGGACTTCATTGGTGCTTGTGACGAGTTGATAGTCGGATACTTCCATTACAATCAATGCGCACTCTGGCGATGAAAAAAATTCCTCAAACTCAGGGTGGCGCTGGATGTGCGACTTGAGCATGGATTGAGCGGAGTTGATAGGAGCAGCAAAAACATTCCCGTGTGCGGTGACAATAAGGCCCGCACGTTGTTGTTCGAAAGGCTCAATCCCGCTGCCAATAAGTAACGCGGCACGACCGTCCTTAATCAGGCTTTCATACTTCCGAGTCTTGCGGTAGGTCGCAAATACCAAGCGCTTTATGTCATCCACGGGAGTAAATGCCATCAAACTCGCATGAGGCTGACCATCCGACTGCGTTGCAAGTACCGCAAGCTTTCTCCCAGCAAGATGGGCTCTGATTTCTTCGCAGACCGTCATTGTGTCGGGCTCCGGCAGGTCACTCATGCTGAGTTGAACCCGCCACAGGCACTAGAACCTCGTTGCGCCGAAGAAACCAGGGCATGAAAGGTGGGTTGTACCTTGCCCAAATAGGTTCACCAGACACACTAAGGCCGCTTTTCGTAATCCAGTCCAGCAACTTTTCCAAGTTACGACGATAGCTTTTTTCGCTCCAAAAGCCCGAATATCGTACTGCTGCGATGTGACGTGCTGGAACCTCGCGAATATACACATTCGGGTCTTGCGGCTCTGGCGTACCTTCCAGGGTGAATGTCGCGGGCATCATGAAATTGACAACCCATTTCCCATCTATTTTTTGCTGCCCTACCGGCGAAGTCATTGCAATCTCCTCATTCCTTGATTCCTGTCCAACAGGCGATGTCATCGCGACTTTCTGCTGTTGCTTGTTGTTGCCAGAAATATATTTAAATAACCGACCAAAAGCCTCGTTTCCGGCACCGTCGAAGTCACCATTTACTGTTGTTTCAGCGAGAATATGCGGATCGTATCTTCGTAATTCGAATCGGCCTTCTTCACGAATTACAGTGTATTTTGCTTCCTCCACGGCCATAGCATTTCCTGTCAAAAGCAATACGACAATTGTGATCCAACTCAATCGACCTGTCTGAAACATTCTGGAAATATCCCTTTTAAACTGAACATCGCTGGACCACAGCTCAAATTCGCGAGCTTTACCAACACGCTGACCTGACATGATGACATTGGTCTTGCCGCCCAACGACTTAGCGTTTATCTGCCGTGCGCAATGAAGGCCGAACACCGCAAGCGACGTTTTTATAAGTTAACAAACCTCAGTCATTTCGAATTGAAAATCATTGTGTCGGCGGTTTGGTTAAAATTGCAATACAATTAAACGCTCTATTGTGACAGAGCGGGCGGAGTAACTGGCGTCCACCATACGACATGATAGCTGTTATTGATTAACACTAAGCATGTTGCTAACAGTCTGTCTATTTAGTTATCTGTAGTGTAGCGTCCAGCAACGCCGGTTATTCGTCTGAGCAGCCATTTAGGTATTGCTCGGCCAGCGAGTATTGCCGCTAAGTTCATTGCGCCGGGCACCACAATCACCTCGCCTTTCATGCATGCTTTGTAGCCATCAGCAGCTACATCGTCCACATCCCCAATCAAAAAATCAGGAATATTCAGGCCGCCGCTATTTTCTTGTGCCGTACTAACCATGTTGGTGGCCGTAATGCCCGGGCACAGCGCTGTAATGCTTACACCACTGCCCTTAAGTTCTTCAGCCAAGGACTCGGTCAACGATAGCACAAAGGCCTTGCTTGCTGCGTATATAGCCAAGCTGGGTATTGGCTGAAATGAAGCAATAGATGCCACATTAAGAACCCGTCCGCTACCACGCTCTACCATGGCAGGTAAAAAATAATCTAACATTTCAGTTAGGCCGCTAATATTTAAATCTAGCATGCGCCGGTGAGCCTGGGTGCCAATATCAATAAACCTACCGTGCTCTAACACGCCGGCATTATTCACTAATATATCAACTTCGATATCTTGCCGAGCGAAGCTTGCAGCTAATTTTTTAGCCGCACCGGGTCGGGATAAATCTGCCGGCTCGACCCAAACTGTAATTTTGTGCTCTGCTTGTAGTTGTTTTGCCAGTTTTTCAAGTTTTGCTTGCGAGCGCGCTACCAGTACCAAATTGCTGCCGCCCCGCGCGAACAATGCGGCTAGCGACTTGCCAATACCAGAAGAAGCGCCAGTAATAAGGGTCGTCTCCATTTTTTGCTCCATGTGGGGGCGAGGCTAGGAATCTAGTTCTACGAGAGATTGCCACAACATACTCTTCTAGTACTCGCATGTGCGTCCATATTGATATGACTAAACGTCGAGTCCGGTATTGATGCTTATATTAGTCTTACATCGCGAATAGCGCCACTGGGCTCCTAAAGCTATCCATCGCTAGCCTAAACCGGATTGTATTGTCACTATCGGCATTGGGCATCGCATCGATAAGTTTCTGCTACTCGCTACGGCAGGATTTTGTGTTATCAATCTGTTTAAGTGCCATCCACTATGATCAAAATGATGTGATTTATTTAAAACTTTATTTGATCTTCTTGATGATTCTGTCCCTAGGGGATAATCAAGTCGCAGGTATTTACGCGCGCTAGGTGAGGTATACTGCTGCATTACGTATCCCACAAAATTTAGGTGAAGTAGCATGGTGCTTACCAGACCCGCATTACTGATAATCTTCGGCTTGGTGTTAGCCGCATGTGGCGGTGGCTCTAACAATAATAGCAATACAGTTGCCATCGAGCCCCAGACACCATCACGGCTAGTCGATGAGCCTGCTGCACAATGTGTAGTGAATGACCTGCGTAGGTCTGTTGGTGAGGGATTAGATGCTCCGGGACGATTGGAGGTGGACGTCATCGCAGCACTTGGTAGTCCGGCGCAGTGCTCAAGTAACGATGAGTATTTGATCGGCACCGGTCTACACGATGTCACCGGCCCAATTGCCGACACCGCCAGCCTTGCTTGGGTGAATCCACAACAAGTGTTCAGCGCACTGCACTCGCGCGTTTATGCCCGAGCGTTTGCCATTGCTTCACCCTGCAATAACAAACGGGTGATGTTTGTTTCAATTGATACTGGCCTGATGAGCGCCAGCGTTCGCGATGCGGTGCTAGCCGAGATTGCTGCCAATGAAGAGCTCAGCAGCCTCTATAACGCGAACAACGTTATGCTCTCGGTGACGCATACCCACTCAGATCCCGGCACTGGGCTGGCCGGCGTCGGTAATGGCCTTGCGGTTATCGCTGGTGGCATTGTTCAAGCCATCACTAAAGCGCATGCCAATCTGCTGGCCAACCCGGAACCTGCCGCTATCATCTTGTCTTCGGGTGAGTTACTGAATACCAATATAAATCGCTCCAAACCTGCCTACGAGCAAAACACCGAAGCGGAGCGAGGCCTATTTTTAAACGCGCGCGGCGAAGAAACCAATGTTAATAAGCGCATGGTGCAGTTGGAACTGAATCGTCAAGACGGCACCGCTGCCGGCTTGATTAATTGGTTCGGTGTGCACCCGACCGTCATTGGTCCCGCTCAGCACTATGTCAGTGGCGATGTAAAAGGCTACGCGTCCATTGGCTTCGAGCGATTAATGGGCACCAACTATCGCGCCGACCCGGCTACAGGGACTTTCGTGGGCGCCTTCGCCCAAGCCGATGAAGGCGATGCCTCACCCAATATTGCCATTGAAGAGTTTCCCTATCCCAGTCCCAAGCGTGGTGGCGGCGAAAATGATTTAGACGCCAACGCTATTTCCGGTATTAAGCAGCTGGCGCGCGCGATTGAGCTTTATGGCACCGGCAAGCAAGTTACTGGGCCGGTGGATTATCAGTTTTTGCGGATTCCCATTACCGATATTACCGTCGACGATCCTGTCGTACTTGCGAGTTTGAAACACCCTGCCGAGTTAGATGAGGCGGAAAAGAGAACCTGCGACGGTATTCTTGGCGCATCTTTTGGCGCCGGTGCAGAAGACGGCCCAGGACCTACGCAGGAAGGCCTAAAGTGCAGTGACGATCCAGCCGTTCTCGACGCGGCTTTGGTTGATATTGCGACGCTGACGGGGTCACGACTTGAAGGCTTTCCCGGTGGCTGGCCCAAGGATTTAATTCCCGGTCAAACCATGTCAGCCGTCGTTATGTGTAACTCGACAGAGCTGCTGGCATTTTCAGGGGACTATTCTTGCCAGGCCGAAAAGCCAGTCTTGTTGCCACGCGGTGGCTCGGAATTGCCGATTCAATTATTCCGTGTGGGTAACTTTGCGTTACTCGGTTTGCCCTGGGAAGTGACTACCATGTCAGCACGCCGTATCCGCTCGCTGCTCCTCGAAGAGCTGGCACCGGTTGGTGTCGATACCGTGGTTATTGCCGGGCTGGTTAACGATTACGTTCACTATCTCACCACCCGCGAAGAATATTCATCGCAACAATACGAAGGTGCATCCACGCTCTACGGCCCATGGACACAGGCCGCCGTCGCGCAAGAATCTTTGAAGCTCGCGCGCGCAATGCGCAGCCAAACCGCTGTTTCTGAGCCCCCGGTGCCCGGCGCTCGTGCAGATTTAACACTGCAGTCCGGTCCTCGTGAATCAGCTCATCCCAGCGGGGCTGCGGGCACGGTTGTCACTCAGCCGCCCAATTCCATTAACGCCGGAGAGGTACTTGAAGCTGAGTTTGTCGTGGGCCATCCCGGAAATGACCTGCGCATTCAGCAGAGCTACGTCTACGTCGAAAAGGAATTGGCGAACGGGGAGTGGCTGGTCGTTGAGGAAGATCGCACACCAGAATTACTCTATGAATGGAAACCCCTAGTGCAACCACCTGCGGCACTAGAGCGCCCGCAGACGAGTAGCGGCGGTACCGGCCTAGTAACTTGGAAGATGCCAATGAATACCCCAAGCGGCACTTATCGATTGCGGGTAGAAGGTGCATCCCTTGGTTTTATGGCTGCGGAGGCGCAGGCCTATCAGGCTATTTCAAACACCTTCACCATTGTGGGTGCTGACAGTATTTGCCCTTAAGGTATTACAGAAGTCGTGCCGAAAGATTAAATGGAAGCGGGGGGGCTTGGTTTTTACTCGGATAATCGCCCAGCAATGATAGAGATAAGTCATTGCTGGGCTTTTTTATGGCTCCAAGAAAATAGTGAAACACCCAGCCATCTAGCGGTAAGTGGCTAATTTTAAAGTGGAATTAATGTTTGCACAGGAATATTTCTGCGTGAAAAAGCGGGTACAATTTACCATGTAATTCAACAACTCTGGTTCAATAGGGGATCGCTGGGCGGTTACAGGCTGCGAATATGGTGAGTTATTATCGATCTTTGCCAGTAATTTCTTCTCATTGGCCGAAAAACCTAATAAAAAGCCCCTAGTGGCCAATGTTTTAGTATGCTCTTCCTTGCAAAATCTGTAGTGAAAAATATTCAATGAACAATGTTTGAAGTGATTTCACCATCACCGGAGCTGCGTAGTCATTTTAATAATGGTAGCTAAACGTATATAACAAAAAAAATCTGCCCGAGTTTATGCCTAGGGCAATGCTTTTACTCTTAGACAAATGAGGACCACAATGGGAAAAAGAATTAGTGTCTTATCTTCCTTACTGCCATTGAGTTTACTTGCTAATCTCGCCCATGCCGCGCCAATGCTTGAAGAGGTTGTGGTTACGGCCCAGCTGCGTGCGCAAAGTCTGCAGGATGTACCGGTTTCCGTGAGCGCCATCGGTGGCGAGAAAATGATGGAGGCGGGCATTGCTAAGATCGAGGATCTGCAGGCCTATGTACCCAACTTCACCATGTCGGAATCCGGCATAGGCACCGATATTTATATTCGCGGCATCGGCTCAGGTGAAAACCAAGGCTTTGAGCAATCAGTGGGTATGTACGTTGATGGTATTGCCTACGGTCGCGCTCAGTTGGCACGTGCGCCTTTCCTTGATTTGTCACGGGTAGAAGTTCTGCGCGGCCCGCAGAACATCCTGTTGGGCAAAAACAGTATTGCTGGCGCCATCAGCATCCAAACCGCTAACCCAAGCGAATACGCTGAAGGCAACGTTCAGGTCACCTATGAGCCTGAACAGAACGAGCGTATTATCGATTTGGTGGTCAGTGGCCCGATCAATGATCGCCTCGGCTACCGTTTTGCCGTGCGCAAGCGCGAGCTAGACGGCTTTATGGAAAACTTGGTGCTGGATCGCGACGAAGCTCAGCGCGCCGAAGAAACCTTCCGCATTAAGCTGGCTTGGGACGTCAGCGACAATGTCACCGCCAAGTTTAAAATCGAGGCGGGCAGTTTTGATGTGGTCGGTCGCAACTCTGAAATTATTACCAATTACGCCTCTGACTCCGATGTCTTCTTGTTCCAAGGTCGCACCTACGGTGAGATCATGGATCGCACAACATTCCCAGAAGCCGGCGGCACAGCGGCATTGACTGGCGTACTGCCGGCGCCGGTGTTGAATTTTCTACAGCTTCAGCCCAATGGCTCGATTATCGATATCGACTCCGATGAGGGTGTACTGAACAATACCGCTGATCGCAAGCGCCACAGCAACGGCGACTACAGCAATAACGACACCTATAACCTTACAGCCAATGTCGACTGGTATCGCGACGATCACCAATTCACCTCGATCACCGGCATAATGGGTTATGAGTACGATGAAGACTGCGACTGCGACTTTACCGGTGCGCCGCTGTTCCAAGTTGAATTCCAAGAAGAGTACCAGCAGTTCAGTCAGGAATTCCGTTGGATTTCCCCAGCTGGCGAAACTTTTGAGTATATTGCGGGTGCCTATTTCCAATACAGCGAACTGGACTTTTTCGACTCGCTATATTTGCCCTCCGACATTATTCCGCAACTGGTTAACGCCGCTGACCTACTTGAAGGTGGCGCCCGCGGTGATGCTGACCCCGGCGCTGACGGCTCCAGTGGCTTTGAACTGCTAGGTATTGGTGACGCCGGTAACGCGCTCCGTGGCATCCGTACACCGCGCGACTTCAACAGCGAATCAACCATCGCCTCAACCTTTATGCAGGCAACCTGGAATATGGCGGACACCTTCCGCCTGACCCTTGGTGGTCGCCTGACTTGGGAAAATAAAGAAGGTGCACGTAAACTCGAATTTGGCTTTGAGGACGGGACAATACAGCCTCTTGGTGAAGTCGACACCGCTGCTGCGGTAAGTTTTGCCGCCGAGCGTCACGACCTGAAAGGTGAGCGCGAAGAAGTGCAGTTCGCACCGCTGGTAAACTTACAGTGGGATGCCACTGATGACTTAATGACCTACTTCTCCGCCAGCCGTGGTTACAAGTCAGGTGGTTTTGACGCGCGCTCCAATTCGTCGCCCAGCGCAGACCCCACGCCGATTAACCCTAATGCACCTACAGGCACTAATCAGAAAGTGTTGATTGGTAGCTTTGAGTTTGAAGAAGAGGAAGCGCTCAGCTTTGAATTGGGTGTGAAAAGCTCCCTTCTCGAAGGCGCCGCCGAGCTGAATGCGGCACTGTTCCGCACCGAGTTCGATAATCTGCAGGTCAGTGTTTTCGACGGCACCTTAGGTTTTAATGTGGGCAATGCTGCCAGCGCGGTTTCTCAGGGTATTGAGCTAGACGGGCGGATGGCCCTGACCGAAAACTTGATTCTGGCCGGCGGCTTGGCCTTCCTCGACTTCGAGTTTCAGGACCATCAGCTTGGCACCTGTATTCAGGATCAGACGCCTGACAATGCCAATGGCATAAACTGTGACTACAGTGGCAAGACTAACCAATACGTTGCTGACTACTCCGGTAATTTGATGCTGGCCTACGAGCGGCCACTAGCTAACTCACTGATGCTGCGCGCCAATATTGATGTAATTTTTACCGACGACTATCACCCATCGCCGAATTTGGATGATCGCATCAAGCAGGACGCCTACCAAACCTTTAATGGTCGACTTGCTCTGTCATCAATAGACGGCGAGTGGGAAGTGGCATTGCTGGGCAAAAACCTTACTGATGAGTTGGTTGTGCTCTACGGCGTAGATGCGCCGACCGCGAAAACCATCACGGGGGCAACGACCCATCACGGCTTGGTCAATAACCCACGTACTTTTGCACTGCAAGCCAGCTACCGCTGGTAAGTCTGTCCTCTCGGTGCAGCGGCTTGTCGCTGCACCGAACTAGCTACCGGTACCGCCTCTGCGGCAACTGCAAATACCAAAAATATCACACTCATTTCGTACTCAGCTTACGACTAAGCTACCTTTAAACATATTGCCTCTGAAATCAAATTGCTCAACTACGCGGGTTGGACACTGTTACAGTGCTCTGCATACGCTGGTCAATGCGCTGCAGCATCTTCAGATAAATAATGACCTCTAAGCCAAATTGCTTCTACCTCATAGAGGCGGGTAGCACTTATCTATGCGCCTTTACTCCTTGCCTTGAGCTCACGAACTCCTAAGCCGGTGCGCCGCTTTAGCATTTTTCCTAGGGACTTGGCATCCGAATAGCCCAGTTTTTCGGCTATCGCCGCCATCGATTCACCGCGCTGGAGCCAGCGTAGGGTGAGCTTTTCAAAGACCTGTTCTTGCACTTCTTTATATGTGAGGTCTTCTTCTTTTAGTCTGCGCAGTAGAGTGCGCTCGCCCAGCTCTAATTTTTCCGACACGGTATGGCGGGAGGGGGGAATACCTTTATCGACAAGTCTTAAGATGATTTTCTCGATAGTTTCACTGAGGCTATTTAGGTGTCTGACTTGATGGGCGAGACTTGAGTCGAGTGAATCGTAGAGTTGTGGGTCAGCTGACTGCAGTGGCAGGTCTAGCAGCTTAGCATCTAGGCACAGGGCATAATCCTTGGTATTGAAACGACAGCGGGTATTGAGCAGGGATTCGTATCTATCTTTTAAGCCGAAGTCGGGGTGGGCAAACCAAATTTCCGCGTAATTATAGGTGTCGCTTGGGAAGCAATCTTGCACTACACGAACACAGGCGCAGATAAAGGCGTCGTAGGAGTAGTGGGTAACTTCAATATTTGGATCGCTCAGTCTGAAGCGCATAACGCCTAAGGAGCGCTCTTCAGTTAATGAAAAACGCCAGATTTCGTTGACTAATGAAATCTGGTCTAGCGCTTCACGAATGGATTGCCTAAAGGTTTTGGCCACCATCATTTTAAAGGCCAGAGAGCCGATGGTTCGAAAGTGGAAGTGGTCTAAAACGTCTAGACCTAAATCAACTCGGCCGCAAAGGCGCTCCGCGGTCTTCCACAGCGCGGTGAGGTCTTCTTGATTTACCCTATTAAGGCTATCCCAGGAGTTTAAAGGGATTCCTGCTTCTTTGAACAAGGCCTCACGATCTAAATGGCAAGCCTTGCCAGTGACGTTAGCGACCATCTGGGCCCACTGAGGGTGTGCGGTAATCGGTAAGGAGCTTTTTGTCACAAATTAACCCGTTCAAGACACATTTGCGCATTGTACCTAATTCTTCACAGGGTAGCATAATCGTCTGATAGCGGGAGGCCGCTCAATTGTTCACAGACGTCGCAGATGGAATGTTATGTTGAAATTAAAGCCAAGAACCGTATCTCATTATTTGCTACTACTGCTGGTGCTTATCCTCGCAGCTTGTGGCGGTAGTAGTAACTCTAAATCGAGCTCCAGCTCGAATGTGGGCAATCCTGATACGGGTGTTAAGCCTGGTGTCGAGGAAGGACAAGGGCGTACCTTTTTTATTGCTGCGGGCCCTAATGCGACAACTCAAATGGTCTTGGCAATGATTAGTGCCAAACCCAAAGATGTTATTGAATTTGGTGAGGGCTATTTCGAGCTTAGCTCTGGAATTCAAATATCCGGTACTGAAAATATTCTGGTCAAAGGTCAGGGTATGGATAAAACGGTACTGTCTTTTAAGAACAGTGGGTCACAGGAAGGTTTTCTCGCGACCACCGTGCGTGGCATTACAGTTCAAGACTTGACGGTGCTCGACTCACCGGGTGATGCCTTCAAGCTACAGGGTGTCGATCACGGTACACTGCGCCGAGTTCGCGCTTTTTGGTCTAGCGGTCGCAACACAGCTAACGAAGACACTGTAACGGCGGACAACTATAAAACTAAGCTGCACGTAGCGTGTACGGATCCTGCGCGGCACAATCCTGATAACCCCAATCCGCTTGAAATGGACACAACGTCACCTGACTATAACGTCAGTAAGCTGTCGGGCCGCTATGGGGTTTACCCAGTAAACTCAAAGAATATTTTGGTTGAGTATGTCGAGTCTGTTGGTGCATCTGACGCGGGTATCTACGTAGGGCAAACCGATAATGCGATTATTCGCAACAGCCGCGCCGCTTTTAACGTATTCGGTTTTGAAATTGAGAATGTTCGCGGTGGTGAGTATGTCGACAACTTGTCGGAGTGTAATACCGGCGGCTTCTTGGTTTATGACTTAGATGGCCTAACGCGTTACGGTAGCCGTACCCGTATGTACCGTAACACTTCGCGTAACAACAACACTTACAATTTTGCCGAACCCGGTAGCATCGTCTCTAACGTACCGCGTGGTACGGGTATGTTGACCATGGGTTACGACAAAATCGATATATTCGATAACACCTTCGAAGATAATGGCACTGCTGGCATTGTGCACACTAGCTACAAGTTGTTTGGTGTACCCGGTGATCGCCGTTTGGATTTATACAGTGAAGGTGTCCACATTTGGAATAACACCTTTAAAAACAACGGTAACGATTTACCTAGCCCAGATTTCGCATCAATTATCGATACTGGCGGTGAACAGGTCACATCAGCATTCCCGATGTTAATCGGCCTGAAAATGGTGGCGGGCACCGGTGAATACCGTGGTGCGCACATCGCGTGGGATGGCTATGTAGACGAATACAACGCTGACTGTCCTTACCCAACCGACGGTAATGGCAATCCGGTTCCTGCCGATGCCGAAGGCAAACCTATTTCAGGTAACCAGTACCCCAATCCGTCTTGCCGTTACAATGCCTATAAGTTTAACGAAGCCGGTGAGCGCAAGAACCCGCAATGGTGGTATTCCTGTATAGATGAAAGTAACAACTTCGACAGCGATAGCGCTACTTTCGCCAATTTTCACGGCACCGAAGGCCTAGAAGCGCTGCTATATCTGCCACCCCAAGGTCCAGAAGACTTAATCGACATTGTGACCAGTCTTCCGAATTTCCCTGTGGATACTGATATCACGCCGCATCTCTGTGATGATGCCTATGGCAGCAATATGGCGCCACTTCCAGCTATTGTGATCCCAGAGTTTGTACCGTCTGGTGCTATTGATCCTGCGCCGTCAGACGCCTTGGTGGACCAGCTATGTAATGCCAGTGTCGCCGCTGGCGAAGTTAATGAGGCCGCCTACCAAGTAAACTGTCCGCGTCTGGATCAGTATCAATTATTTTCCGACCCACAAGACCCAATGAGCTTGCCAAACGGTCGGGGTGTACCCTTTGTTTTGAATACAAAGTTATTTTCCGATTACTCCACTAAATACCGCGTGGCATATATACCAAAAGATGAACAGGCGATTTATCGCGACGGAAATGACAATGCCAATGCCGCAATACTTTTCCCGGTTGGGACTATTCTCGCTAAGACCTTCGCGTTTACCGACGAAGCCAATAAAAAGGAAACCGCAGTAGAGACGCGTTTGATTATTAAGCGTGAAACCAGTGGTGGTCAGGTTTATTGGGATGGCTTGGAGTATGTCTGGACAGAAGAAAACGGGAAGAAGATTGCTAAGTTGACCCAGCAGGGTGGTGTAGTCAGTGCACGCTGGGATTATCGCGATGTAAATAGCGGCGATCACTATCAGGGCTCAACAGACGCCTATGTGCTTCCGAACGCCAACCAGTGTCAAAGCTGTCATGCCAACGACGATGCCGAAACTGGTTCGGCACCAATTGGGCCCAAAGCCCGGAATCTTAATCGTCCCTTTAGTAGTGAGTCTCCCTTGCCGACGGGTATTGATAAGCATGCGGTAAACGGTAGAAACCAGCTGGTATATTGGTGTCAGAATGGCTTAATGAAAAACTGCCCTACGGATCTGCGCCTTGATGCTGCAACGCAGTATTTGAAGGCGGTGGAGCGCAACCCGATTTTTAATATACCGGGGGATTCTGGTTTTGAATCAGGAAGTGATAAAGATGTTGAAGCGCGAGTTCGCTCTTATCTCGAAGTGAATTGTGCACATTGCCATAATCCCCGAGGTTTGGCGCAGAATACGGGTTTCTATCTGGATGTATTCCGCTCAGTGAACGATACCTTCGGTATTTGTAAAGGGCCGACGGCCAGTGGCAGTGAAGGTCGTGGTGGCCGTGAATATGATATCGTTCCCGGTAACGCTGCTGAATCGATACTCCCTTATCGCCTTGGGCCTGAAGCGACTACCTTGGCTGCACGCATGCCGCCAATTGCGCGGAGTACTGTGCACGCTGGGGCGTTTGATTTGGTCACTAAGTGGATCAATGAAGTGGTTGATGACAGTTACGACAATGCCGATGCATGTAAATCAAGCAGCGGCACGGGCGGTGCAATGTGTCTTCCGGGTGAAATCCCCGCGCTGGGCGGTACTTGTATACCCGCCGGTAGTCTTTGATATTGCGTGAAGAAACTCATTGAAATGCACGCCACCTGCGGGTGGCGTCATAAAACTTCTCGTCGGCGGTATTGGCCGAAAACCCCACTTAAGCCGATAGTCTTCCCAACTGCCGCAATATAACAGAGAGGCTCAAATAGTCGGCTTGCTGGGTACTTTTTACTTCAGTAATTAAATTGCTTAAATACGTGGTTTGCACCTTGTTACATTCCAGCCAGTTGTCGAGCTCGGTCGCGATATGGCCATTAAGGTCAATGTCCTTGGCGACCTTTGCGCAGAGTTCGCGGTGACGCTGATATAAGTCATCACGCAAGGCATTTCGAGCAAGGGCGTGCCAACGGGATTCGGCAGTGAGTTTGTCGATGTGCCGGCGGACCCAGGTTATTTGCAGTGATTCAGCTAATCTGAAATAGATTTCACTCAAGACTTTTGCGCTAACGCCAGTGTGCTCCTTCAGCCAGGTTATGTCGGGGCTAGCAAATAGCGCCTTGAGTAAAACGACCCGCTGCGCGATTTTTCGTGGAATACCGCTGCTACAATACTCTGCTATACGATGTTCAATGCGCTGTAATTCATCAGCAGATAAATAATGTGGAACGTCCTCGCCTAGCTGCTTTATATCCGCAGCATAGCGATTAATTAAAATCTGAATATTGTTTAATTGTTCTTTGTTATTAATTAACCACAGGGTGACGTGTTTTATTAGCCGCCGAATTTCTACCATCATGCGAGTTTGAAGTTCATCGGGAACTTTGTTGTCCAGTTTTTCAATGTCCGCCCATAACGAGCGGATATCAAAAAGGTCGCGGGCAACGGTATAAGCGCGAGCGATATCTTCGAAACTGTTGCCGAGTTCGTCATTTAAGCGGTGGGCAAATGCGTTACCCATACGGTTCACGAGGCTGTTGGTTATCACCGTGCAGATGATTTCCCGACGTAAGCGGTGCTCGCCGATTTCATTGGGGTAACGTTCGCCCAGTTGCGGGGGGAAATAGCGATATAACTCCTGCGCGAGGTAGGGGTCTTCAGGTATAGAAGAATCCAGTAGTACTTTGTTTACATGTATTTTTGAATAGGACAGCAGGCATGCTAGTTCCGGGCGGGTGAGCCCGAGCCCGGCGGTCCTGCGACTCTGAATGGTTTTTTCGTCGGGTAGTGACTCCAGTTTTCGATTTAATCCTGCGTCCCGCTCCAATATACGGATCAATTCAGCTTGTTCACCTAATCGCTCAGGCGATTGGGAGGCAACCATGCTAATAGATTGAGTTTGTAGATAGTTATTACGTAGGACTTGGCGCTCGACATCTTTGGTCATGCTTTTCAGAAGTTTATTTCGATCAACAAAACTTATTGCTTGCTTTGCGACCAGTTCGTTAAGCAGTATTTTTATGTTCACTTCATTGTCAGATGAGTCGACGCCGGCTGAATTATCGATAAAGTCAGAGTTGCAGCGACCACCGTTCAAGGCATATTCAATGCGCCCAGCTTGGGTCAAGCCCAAGTTGCCACCTTCGCCGATAGCCTTGCAGCGTAATTGCGAGCCGTTCACTCGCAAGTTATCGTTGGCGCGATCTCCGGCTTGTTGGTGGGATTCGCTCTCTGCTTTGACATAGGTGCCAATTCCTCCGTTCCAGAGCAGATCCACTGGTGCTCGCAGAATATGATGAATTAATTCATCTGGGGTATAAGCACCCTGTTCTATGTCCAGTGCCCTACAGGCTTGTTCACTGGGTGTAATACTTTTCAATGAACGGGGGTAGATGTCACCGCCTTTTGAAAGTAGCTTCTTGTCATAATCGCCCCAATTTGAACGGGGCAATTTAAATAGGCGTTTGCGCTCTTTCCAGCTCAATTCGGTATTGGGGGTGGGATCGAGGAAAATATGCAGATGATTGAAGGCCGCTAGCAATGCGGTCTTTTTAGACAGTAGCATGCCGTTGCCAAACACGTCGCCGGCCATGTCGCCTATACCCACTGTGGTAAATTCTTCCCGCTGGATGTCTTTGTTCTGTTCGCGAAAATGCCGTTTGACCGCTTCCCAGCCGCCTTTAGCGGTAATGCCCATTTTTTTGTGGTCGTAACCGTTGGACCCACCGGATGCAAAGGCGTCGCCAATCCAAAAGCCAAAGTCTTTGGATACGCCGTTGGCAATATCGGAAAATGCCGCTGTGCCTTTGTCTGCGGCAACCACAAGATAGGGATCTGCGTCATCGTGACAGACCGATAACGGCGGGCGAATAACGCGGTCGCCCTGCAGGTTATCGGTCAGTGATAACATTGCCCCGATAAAGTCTTTATAACAACTGATAACTTCCGTTTGAATGACGTCTCTAGGTCCGTTCTCGGGTAAGCGGCGGCACACAAAGCCGCCCTTGGCGCCGACGGGGACAATAACGGCATTCTTCACTATTTGCGCTTTCACCAAGCCGAGGACTTCAGTCCGAAAATCCTCGGGTCGGTCAGACCAGCGCAAGCCGCCGCGCGCGACTTTATCGCCGCGTAGGTGCACCGCTTCAAAACGCGGGGAGTGCACCCAGATTTCAAATCGCGGCCGCGGAGCCGGCGCTTCTGGTATTTCCCCAGTCGATAATTTAAAGGCGTATATACTACTGCCTTTGGTATGGCCGCTATCGTTATGATAGTAGTTACTTCGTAGAGTCGCCTTAATGAGGGTACGTAAGCTGCGGAATAGACGGTCGGCATCGAGACTTTGGACCGCTTCCAGTGCAATATCCAATTGCTCATTCAGCTTGTTTTGGAGTGTGTCGCGTTCTGTCACTTGCAGATCGAAACGGGCGTGGAATAAATCGATTAATAGACGACTAATCGCGCCATTGTCTACCAATAACTTACTGAGATAATTTTGTTCAAAATAGCTGCCTAGCTGTTTGAGATAGCGACAGTAAGCGCGAATGAGTCCGACTTCTCGCCAGTTAATGTCGGCGCTGATAATTAAGCGGTTAAAATCATCATCGTCACATAACTCTTTGTGAATAGCGATAAAGGCTTGCTCAAAGTGGCTGGGTTCGTGCCAAAATACGTGATTTACATTGACGGCGGTCTGGGCTCGAAAATCTTGGATCCAGTACGTTTCATCGCCGTTAATGCTTACCGGATATAAATCTTCCAGCACGAGGCGCAAACCCAGGTTGCTAAGCCGCGGCTGAATGTCGGAAAGTGATAGAGGTTGATGTTTAAAATAGCAACGTAATTCAACACGCTCTTCGGGACGAGATGCATCGCGATAAATTTTTACAGCTAAATTATTGTCGGTGCTTTTTAGTTGCTCCAGTTGCTCTAGGTCCGCGGCCGCTTTGTTAATATCGGTTTTTGCAATATAGGGAGCGCTAAATGCATCGGCATACTGATTAAACAATTCGTGGGCAGCTTTGCGTGAATAGCTGCTATAAAGTACCGATTTTAGTTTTTCTTGCCAGCTTTCTGTGGCGCCGCAGATTAACTCCTCTAGGGCCGTATTATCTAAATTTTGGGCTTCATCAGTGCGAACTTGAACGATGAGATGTAAGCGCGCCATTCGGTTGTCGGTGAAATAAATAGAAAAGTCACTGCTATCCGCATTTAATTTCGCCGCTATTAATGATTGTATGTTTTCGCGAACGTGCTGACTGTACTGCTCCCTTGGAATATAAACCAGAATAGAATAGTAGCGATGAAACGGGTCGGTGCGGCTGAACACCCGAACTCGATTCTGCTCCTCGATGGTGATAAGCCCCATGGCAATTTCAAATAATTTTTTGGCACTGCTTTGAAACAGTTCATCGCGGGGAAAGGTTTCTAATATCTGCAGCATGACTTTGCCGTTATGGCTGCCCAGTGGAAAATGGGCGAGGTTCATTGCCGCATGAATACGGTCTGCCAGTAGGGGGATGTCAAGGGCTCGGCTATTGTAGGCGGCGCGGGTCATCAAACCGTAAAAACGGTGCTCTCCGGTAAGCTCACCCTTGGCGTTATAATCTTTAATGGCGATATAGTCCATGGGTACGAATCGGCGGATGGGTGCCAATTCACTGGACTTGGTAATGGTTAGCACACGTGGGCTATGTAAATAATGTTCCAAAATCTGCTGGCGTTGCTGCGGTGACTCGATGTGCTCCCACGGCGTAGATTCTAATTTTAAGCCGAGCCGTGACGATTCGACTGCTTGTAAACTGCTTTTACCACCTTGTCGCCTAAGCTTCATTTCAACGTAGGCAAGAAAGGTGAGATTGTTGTCAGTAAGCCAGCCAAGAAAATTACAGACTTGCCGGCGCGCCCGCGCTTTCATTGGCGCGGGGCTTTGCGAATAGTATTGTTGAAGGGATTCTGCCTTTTCCCGCATGGGCTGCCAGTGCTGAACAATTAGCTCGATGGTACTAAGTGCTTTGCGGATACGCTGTTTAAGGCGGGTCGGCGATATTGCGCTTGGCCCAGCTTCCAATTCGTAGCGAACAAAGGATTCTGCGCGGTAGTCGGTGTGTTCTTGTTGTTTTCGGTCGAGTGCGACGATATCCAAAAGTTGACCGCGTTTGTCGCGGTTTACCCAGAATATGGGGTGGTTAGATAAGAGTACGTTGTAGCCGGCATCGAAAATAAGCGTAGATAGGGTATCAAAAATAAAGGGCTGATCTGTGGTGATCATTTCAAATACAAGTACACCACTGTCATTTGGCTCACTAATGTGAATTTTTGGATTGTCGGGACGCCTTGACTCAGCGAGGGACAGGTGAGATTGAACGATACCGAGTAGTTCGGCAGCGCTGCGCTTGGCAATCGTCTCGCTTGCGGTAACATCCCAGTAGCGGCTTGCTAATGCGCTTAGCGCTGTCGAGTCAGGGGTATTGCCAAGCTGTTGTTGAATGAGGCGTGCAAGTTTGCCAATTTTTGATTTCATATGTCAGGCTTGCCTAGTGATAATCAAGTTATAACTAAATAGCGAGTTCAGAGTAATTCCGAATAGTAAAACGGACTTTAGTTCAGCTTAGTCAATAAACTAGCGATTTCAAACTTG
>NZ_JBFJWS010000007.1:0-50617 GCF_041623545.1 Zhongshania sp.
CCCGCTCCTTCGCCGCGAAACGCAGAGATAAACTCCTGGTCGAGACCAACACTGCCGACACTAATTGTGGGCTTGCCGGTAATTTTTTTGGTCCAGCCTGCTAAATTCAAATCGGAACCTTCGAATTCTGGTTCCCAGAAGCGTCTCTGGCTACAGTGAAAAATATCCACGCCGGCATCACTTAAGGGTTTGAGAAATGCAGCCAACTCATCTGGTGTATCACATAAGCGTGCATCGTAGTTTTGCTGTTTCCACTGGGACCAGCGGAATACAATTGGAAAGTCCTCGCCAACACGTTTACGCACCGCTTTGACAATCTCAATGGCAAATTGGCTGCGCGCCGCCAAGCTGCCGCCGTACTTGTCAGTACGGACATTGGTCTCTGCCCAGAAAAACTGGTCAATTAAATAGCCGTGGGCGCCGTGGATCTCAACGCCGTCAAAGCCAATCTGTTTCGCGTCAAATGCCGCTTGCGCGTAGTCGGCAATCAAGCCTTCTATCTCTTGGGTGGTGAGGGGCTCATATTTCTTTTTGTCTTTAGCGACCAAGCCAGATGGCGAGGCCGAGGGCGCGTCAGGCACGGGGCCTGTTCCGGGTTTGCGAGTCGCGCCAACATGCCAAATTTGCGGCATGATTTTGCCGCCCACCGAGTGAACCGCTTCGACGACTTTTTTCCAACCGGCCAGCGCCTCTTCGCCAAAGAACGACGGGTGACTGGTGTTGTCGGTGGCAGATGGGTGATTAATCAATGTTCCTTCGGTAATGATTAAGCCAACGCCGCCTTCGGCGCGCTTGCGGTAGTACTCCGCCACGTCAGCAGTGGGGATGCCATTAGGTGAAAAGGCGCGGGTCATTGGCGCCATTACCGTGCGGTTGGCGAGCTTAAGCTGGCCGAGTTCAAATGGCGTAAATAAAGCGCTGTTGTTCATGTGGCTACCTCAAATAAGACAATTAATGCATTTCATCACTAGCCGCACAGTATACTTTTTCAAAAACAGAAGATAATCAGCTAATATTACGAAATACTTTTGCCGGAATCGCAATAATGGACAAGCTTAAAGCCATGCACCACCTCTGCTGTATTGCCGAGGTGGGGAGTTTCAGCGCGGCGGCCAAGCTCGCCAATGTGCCGGTCTCCACGGTGTCGCGCAGTATTCAAGCGCTGGAGTCTGAACTGGGTGCAGCGCTATTAAAGCGCAGCACCCGTCACGTTGGCCTCACTGAAATCGGCAAAATCTACCTCAATGAATCAAAAGACATTCTCGCGGCCATCGACCGCGCAGAGGGCCGAGTAGGTAACTATCAAAACGCCCCCTCTGGGGTGCTGCGCATTAGCGCGCTGCCTTACTACGGCGAATGTCGTGTGCTGCCACTACTGGAAGCGTTTCAAACCCGTTACCCGCAAATAGTCATTGATCTGGAGCTGTCGAACCACACCGCCGACCTCCAGCGCGACGGCGTCGACATCGCCATTCGCGGCGGCAGCGAACCCGACGGCCGGATCATCGCCCACCGCATAGTCGATAACACCCATCGCCTGTGTGCCTCAAAGTCCTACGTCGGTAAATATGGCATGCCGCAAACCATTGCGGAACTGAGCCTTCACCGCGCCCTGTTGTATCGCAGCCCCGCGCAAATATGGCATTGGCATGTCGAGTCGCGGGGCGCATGGCAACGGATTGATATCGGCACCGCACAAATCAGTAATAGCTTAAGGGCTATTCGTCAGGCGCTATTAACAGACCAAGGGCTGGCCATGTTGCCGAGCTGGAGTGTTGAGGAAGAAATCGCCAACGGGCGAGTCGTGTGGGTGCCGCTGCCGGAAACAGTCTCGACGACTGCCAACCACCCGGCGGGCAGCATCTATATGCTGTATCAACAGCCGCAATACACTGTGCCTAAAATTAAAGTGGCGGTGGATTATTTCAAGGAATATCTGCAGTAGGCTTGAGGTGCGGCTCGCTTATTCATCTCGGTGGCTCCATGAATTTGCTCATTTATGTTTGCCCAGACGAAACCTCAACTCTTGCTCAAAAAAAACCTTATTTTTTGCCGTCAATGAAGTTAATGAAATGCTGAACGACACCGGCAGGGTCTTCGACCTGAGGGTAGTGGCCAATGCTCGCCAATTCACCTAAATAATCTAAGCGGCATTTTAGCTCTTTATAGCGCGCGACCATGTGTGCCCCGGAGACGGGATCTATCGAGCCATTGATTAAGGCCAGCGGAATAGTGGAATTATGCAGGGCGTTCACCCAGCGTTCGCGATGTTGTTTGCGGTCCCGCATATAGGTAATTAAATTGTGAAATATGTGCTTTCCGCCTTTCTCATTAATGAGCGCCCAAAAGATTCGGAGTTCTTCTTCGGTGGGTTTGGTTTGGTCACCAAATACTGAACTAAATCGCGCGCTAAATTGTTTGTAACCAGATAGCTTGTTGAGTATTGGGCCCAAGGGACTCAGTAGTAATTTTTGGGTCAATATTGCGCGGTGTGTTTCTGGAAATAAGCCGCCATTTAAAAAACAGCACGACAGCCATGTACCCGCGCCGACGCCCTGTTGTTGTCTTGCCAATAGCTCTTGGGCGACGGTGTCGCCGTAGTCGTGGGCCAATACATGGAATTGATCTAAGGATTTGGCTGCTACCAGTGCTTCAACAATATCGGCCTGGCCGTGAATGGAGTAGGTGCTGACATTGGGTTTGTCGGAATAGCCAAAGCCCAGCATATCGAGGGTGACTAGGCGAAAGCGTGCTTTTAGCGTATCCCATATGCCATACCAGTCCCAGCTTGAAGTGGGGAAGCCGTGGATAAGCAGCAAAATGGGGAGGTCGCTTGCGCCCTCGTCTTTGACGAATATTTGGTGGCCATTGAGTTCTAGCCACTCTCCGCTGGCCTTCCAGCTGGCAAGGGCTGTCTTTAAATTGCTTTTATTTTGAGTGTTCATGTTTACCCCAATATCACCATGCATTACGAAAATAGAGTGGACTAATGTTTGGCCATTAAAGCTGAACTTGACGTCTGGTTCAAGTTTTGACTATATTGCTTAGATTAACCGTTTGATACCCCGTACAAATCGAGATTAAGAGTCACCTAATGAAAGCTATGCCAAGCCAAGCCAGAGCCAAACAAAAGCGCGCCGCCTTAATCGCCGCGGCAAGCGAGTGTTTTATTAGTCATGGTTATCACGACACCACGGCAAAGACCGTGGCAAGTAAAGCTGGTGTCGCGACGGGTACGTTTTATCAGTATTTTGAAAATAAAGAAGACATGTTGCGCGTCATTGCAAAGCAGCGCATGGAGGAACTTTATCAACAAGTGCCGTCGGCGACCGAGTTTCTTGAACTTAGTAGCAAGGTGGAAAAAGCCACTGTAAAACCGGGTGCGACTGAGCGGATTTTTCACCATGTTTTAGAGCTTATCTATGCTTTTCATGAGCAAGCGCCTGAGCTTCATCAAATATTAGAGCAGCGTAAAGAGCTAGACCCAGAGCTGGCGAAAATTCTAGCCCAAGGTGAAAAAATGCTATACGACCGCGTACTGATGTTTGTGAATCGCTTCAATATTGAAAACGCCGATGCTGTTGCCTTTAACCTATTTGCCATGGCAGAGGGCTTGGTGCATCGCCAGGTATTTGGCCGCCCAAAGCAATCGAAAGCCCTTACATTACAACTGGGCGCAGCTATGCTCGCCAGTTATTTTGATAATTTATAAGAATAGAGATAATAACTCATGAGTTCATCAGCAGCAGTCGACACCCTGATTCAAAATGCAAAAATTTTTAATAACGGCGAAGCCGCGGTTGTAGAAGACATTGCCATAGCCAACGGTAAAATTGTGGCAAGAGGTAAAAATCTCGATGCGGAGGGGGCGGCGCGGGTAATCGACGGCAGCGGCAAATGGCTTATGCCGGGCTTTTTTGACATCCATACCCATTACGATTTAGAGCTCGAAGTCGCGCCCGGTTTGCCCGAGTCGGTGCGGCACGGTACGACCTCGGTTGTTATTGCGAATTGCAGTTTAGGTTTGGCGTTCGGCAATCAGCGCAGCGGCGATATAGACCCCATCGTCGATTGCTTTGCTCGGGTCGAGAACTTACCAAAGTCATTATTGCGCAGCTGCGCAGACAAAGTTTACTGGGACTCACCAAAAGCGTATTTGGAACATCTAGAGCAGCTAAATCTAGGGCCTAATGTCGTCACCCTATTCCCGCATTCAATGTTACGTATTGATGCCATGGGCTTTGATGCCAGTATTAGCCGCGATCCAAGTGACAGTGAATTAAAAACCATGCAAGCCAATTTGGGCGCTGCGCTTAAACTGGGTTACGCAGGGTTTTCTACTGACGCCTTGCCCTTTCATTACCTGGCCAATCAGCCCAATTGCGAAAAAACCATACCCACGCAATTTGCCAAATACGAAGAAATTAAAGCATTGACCCAGATCGTCCGTGACAACGGCGCGGTATGGCAGGCAACACCGCCAAAAGACAGTGCAATTAACACCTTAAAAACGTTTTTGTTGACCAGTGGCCGACTGCATAAACGACCATTGCGAACCACGGTAGTCGCCGCCTTAGATGTGGCGAATAACCGGAAACTTCTAAGTTTAGCGAAGCTGCTTAGCAAAGTTTTAAATTCCAAATTTCTCCGGGGTGATTTTCACCTGCAAGCCTTGGGTGCACCGTTTAAAGTTTGGTCAGATGGTGCAGTCACGCCGCTGTCAGAAGAAATTCCGGAACTGCGAAAATTAAATGAAACTGATATGGAAGATCGCGGCGCAAGGCTACGTATCCTTAATGATGCCGAGTACATTAAGGCGTTTCGGGCGATGTGGCTAAAGGGTAAGCATGGCTGGGGCGTGGCGAGGCTAAAGCGTATTCTCAATTTGGAAGACTATGCCTTTAATCGCAACTTAAGTGATATGACCGTTGAAGGCTGCCCAATAGATAATTGGGTGGGCTTAAATATGCAGCAACTGCTCGAGCGGATCATCGCGATCAAACGCGGCGAGACGCCCAGTGGCTACAACGAAGCAGAAAAAGAGATTATTAATAGTGATTTCTTTTGGATCAGCGACGAAGCTGACTTTATGCTGCAGCTGTTGCGTAGCTTTGACCTTGACCTCAGCTGGAGTACGGTCACCGCTAACCGCAACCCAGAGACAACTCGTGAATTAATAATGAACCCACTGCTTATGCCGGGCTTTAATGACTGCGGCGCACATCTGACCAATATGGCATTCTACGATGTTAATTTGCGCAGTCTCAAACTTGCTTCCAGCGGTGGCGATAAAGACGTCTCGTATATGGTGAAGCGACTAACGAAAGACGCCGCCGATCTTTTTGGTGTTAAAGGCGGCACGATCCACGAAGGCGATGTTGCAGATTTGATTTTGGTCGATCCACAGGCCCTCGCGAATTACGACGGTGAAGCCCACGTTATTCGTCAGTTTCGAGCTGAATACAATCACGAGCAGTTAGTGAATCGCTCAGATGGTGTTGTGCCGCTGGTCATGATTGCGGGCAGTGTCGCCTGGGAGAATGATGAATTCTCTGGTCAGTTTGGCAAAAAACCGATGGGACGTTTGCTTAGGGCGATGGCAAATTAAGGATAAGGTTTTAGTTTTTAGCAAGGGCGGTTGGCTTTGTTGCTGGGATGGACCCCTGCCTTCGCAGGGGCGGTGCTCGGCCTTCGCAGGGGTGACTGAAAATTATAGCTCGTCATGCCTGCGTAGGCAGGCATCCATGTGAGCGTAGCGAATGCTTTTGGCGATGGCGTGTGGCTTGCGCTTCATTGCTGGGATGGACCCCTGCCTTCGCAGGGGCGGTGCTCGGCCTTCGCGGGAGTGACTGAAAATTATAGCTCGTCATGCCTGCGCAGGCAGGCATCCATATGAGCGTAGCGAATGCCTTTAAGCGTCAGACACCCGACATCCGTCCTCCGACAATCCTTACCGCAACTCAAACTCATCCGCATCTAAATGCGCGGGAAACTTTTCTCTAAAGGCCTGCAAATCGGTCAGCGAGATTTCCGCTGTCAGTATGGCGGGGGTGTTGGCGGTGGTTTGCGCCAGTGGCTGGCCGAGGTAATCTAGGATGACACTGTCGCCGCTGTAGTTCATGCCGTTGCCGTCTTCGCCGACACGGTTCACGCCGATAACATAGCTTTGGTTTTCGATGGCTCTTGCGGTGAGCAGGGATGACCAAGCGTGGCGGCGGGGTTCTGGCCAGTTGGCGACAAAGATCAATACGTCGTAATCGTTGCGGTTGCGGCAGTACACTGGAAAGCGCAAGTCGTAGCAGACTTGCAGGCACACGCGGAAACCTTGGTATTCAACTATTTTGCGCTCGTCCCCCGCGGCGTAGTGTTTGTGCTCGCCGGCCATGCGGAAGAGGTGGTGTTTGTCGTAGTGGCTTTCGCCCTCTGGGCTTACCCAGTAAAGGCGGTTGTAGTAGTTGCCATTTTCTTCAACGGCGACGGAGCCGCTAATGGCCATATTGTGTTGCTGGCTCATATCCCGCAGCCAGCGCAGGCTTGGCCCGTCGGCGGCTTCGGCGATTTGTTCCGGCTTCATGGAAAAACCGGTGGTAAACATTTCCGGTAAAACCAGTACATCGACGTCACTGATGCTGTCTATGAGGTCGCCGAAGTAGGCGAGGTTGGCTTCGCGGTCTTGCCAGTACAGGGGGGATTGCAGTGCAGCTATTTTCATCTTAGTGTTTCTTTCGGTATTCGTTTAATTACAGGGCGCAGAGTTTGGCTGCGGCATCTAATAAGGTCTGTTCACGCTTGGCAAAACAGAAACGGATGATGCGGCTGTCCGGCGGGGTTTTGTAAAACACCGATAAGGGAATGGCGGCAACGCCGTGCTCGCGAGTGAGTTCTTCGCAAAAGTCGACGTCGTTTTTGTCGCTGATTGCGCTGTAGTCAGCAAGGGCAAAATAGGTACCGGCGCTGGGTAGCATGCTAAAGCGCGAGGTTTGCATGGCGTTAATAAAACAGTCCCGTTTGCTGCGGTAAAAATCGCCAAGGCCGTGAACCTCGTCGCTGTGCTTATTGAGCATATCAGCCACCGCGTATTGCGCCGGGGTAAAGCAGGTAAAGGTAACGAACTGGTGTATTTTACGAAACTCCGCGCTTAGCGCAGGCGGCGCAATGCAGTAGCCCAGTTTCCAGCCAGTGGCGTGAAAGGTTTTACCAAAGGACGAAATGACAAACGTGCGGTCGTGTAGGGCTGGGTAGCAATGGGCGCTGTTGCGAGCTTGGTCAAAGACGATGTGTTCGTAGACCTCGTCGCTGATCACGAATAGGTCGTGCTGCTCAGCCAAGTTGGCGAGGGCTTGCCAGTCGCTGTCGCGAAATACCGTCGCTGTCGGGTTGTGGGGGCTGTTGACGATAATGAGCCGTGTTTTGGCTGACACTGCGGCCTCAATCTGTTGCCAGTTGGGCTGGTAGTGCGGCGGCATTAGGCTGACATGCTTGCAGATGCCCCCCGCCAAGGTCACCGCTGGCGCATAGCTGTCATAGGCGGGATCGAGCAGAATCACCTCATCGCCGCGATTAACAACGGCTTGAATGGCAACGAACAAGGCTTCGGTGGCACCGGAGGCGAGGGTGACTTCAGTGTCTGGATTAATTGCACGGCCGTAGCATTCTAGAGTAAGCCTAGCAATAGCTTGCCTCAGCTCGGGAATGCCGTTCATTGGCGCGTATTGGTTTTTACCGCTGTAGGCATGGTGGCGAAGGCGGTCGAGTAAATACTCGTTGGGCGTAAAGTCAGGAAAGCCCTGAGAGAGGTTGATGGCGCCGGATTCACTGGCCATGGCCGACATCACTGAAAATATGGTGGTGCCGACATCGGGAAGTTTACTTTTCAATTTTGAGTCCTTGGCGCTGTGAGCGGTGGTCTATGAGTCGAGTTTACTACAAATAGTAGGCCGGAGAGAAAAGCAGCTTGATCGTTAAGCTGTTGTGATGGATGCAAGCTTACGGTTAATTTTTAGTCAAAATTAAATTGAATGGTGTGTGAAATTTGATATTTCCAATATTTGTTTTCGGTGATCACATTTAGGTCGCCTCACTGTATCGTGCGACTTTGTTGTGCGCTAAATTTAGGTGTTAGATTCCTGCTTGCCAACTCGGTCACGTAATTGTGTGATTTAGAGGCGCTTTCGCCGCCGTGGCATCGATTCTGCAATACCCACGCAGTGATATGTATTGTTTAGCCAAAACCAGTGGCTAATTCCTTTTAAGCTGTAGGGAAATTTTTATGACACCACTTCGACCGAGCAGTAAATCTAGCCTGATTTTTAAAATCATTTTTGCCACCTGTTTAGTGACAAGTATTTCGGCCTGCGGAGGGGGCAGCTCCGCGTCAACATCGGCGCCTAGTCAGAATATTGATAATGGCGGCGATACTGGCGGTGATTCCGGTGGTGATACCGCCGGCGATACCGGTGGTGATACCGGTGGTGATACCGGTGGTGATACCGGTGGCGATACTGGCGGCGATACCGGTGGCGATACCGGTGGCGATACCGGTGGCGATACCGGCGGTGATACCGGCGGTGATACCGGCGGTGATTCCGGTGGTGATACCGCCGGCGATACCGGCGGCGATACTGGCGGCGATACCGGCGGTGATACCGGTGGCGATGAGCCTAAAGGTGCCCCAGAGCGTTTTGATGCAACAGCGGCTGACGCTGATACCCCAGGCGTTTACAGTATTTCAGGTGCTGTCGATTTTAAATATTCGCCGGTCACTGCCACACAAGACATTAATGATGCCGATGGCAGCCGAGTATCGACCTTTGCTGAGCCAATTGATGTGCTAGGCGTTATTCACTACCCCTTGGTGACCGTGGATACACCGGTACCAGTGGGTGGTTTCCCGGTTATTTTGTTTCAGCATGGGCGGCACTCCACGTGTTCCACCACTGGCGATGCTAGCGGTGACGAAAGTTCAGGTACCGATTGCGAGGCTAATGGTTTGGTGCCAATCCGCTCAGATAAGGGATATGACTATATAGCCGAGACCATGGCCTCTAACGGTTATGTGGTGATTTCTATTGATGTGAACGACATTAATGCCCAGGACTCTGGCTCGAATGATCAGGGGATTACCGCGCGGGCCGAATTGATATTGCATCACTTGGATATACTCCGCGATATTAACGACAACGCGGCGTCTATTTACGCACAAGACAGCGCCGGCACTGATTTAAGCGCGCTCTACGGTAGTTTAGATTTGTCGCGCATTGGTTTAATGGGCCATTCTCGTGGAGGTAACGGTGTTGCTAAGGCGATTACTTATAACCAAGATCCTCAGTTTCGCGCCACCTCACAGTTTGACCTACCCCACGAAATCAAAGCGGTGTTCTCCTTGGCGCCAACAGATTTTGATTCCGAACTACCGTTAAATACGGCATGGGTTACCTTGTCGCCCTATTGCGACGGTGATGTATCGACCCTGCACGGGGTGTATATGTACGACAATATTCGCTACAGCGCAGAGGATGTCTCGCAGCCACAGTTTATGGTGACGTCGATGGGCGCTAACCATAACTACTATAACGATTTTTGGTTTAACGATGATGCCACCTTAAATGGCTTTGACCCATACTGTACCGAAGCGTCGCCAGTGTCGGGTCGTTACTCGCGAGCTGATCAAAAGCGCCACGGTGAATTTTTGATTGCCAGCTTCTTGCGGCTCTTTGTTGGTGGCGAAGGTCAATACGCCGGCTACTGGGCTGGTTTTGAGCGTGCGCCGAGCAGCGCTTGCCCAGCTGGGGCTGACACCTGCGACGAGCGTTTGCACATGTCTTTCCACCAGTCAAAAGAGAACTTGATTGTTGTTGATACCACCTTGACCGATGCATCGTTAAGTACCAATGAATTTGGCTTGGCGAATACGCTCTCGGGCTTCACCTTTACTGGCTGGTGTGCGCCCAATGGTGGCAGTCTGGAAGATATTTTGGGCTTAAATGAAGATAGCTGCCCATCACCGTCGACTATTTCTAAAGCGCCGCAGATATACGGCAATTACCTCGGCACGGGAGCGAGTATAAATTATGCCCTGCCGGCCGACGGCGTGGATGCGACGGGTGCAGACTTCCTGACTCTGCGCATGGGTGTGAGCGTGACGCCAGAAAATGCCCTAGGTCAGGATTTTACTTTGACCTTGACGGACATTAATGGTGTTTCGGTGAGCTTGTTGGCAAGTGACTTTAGCGATGCCCTTTACTTCCCGCCGGGCTTAACCGTGTCGGCGCGGGATACCGGTGCAAAAACGGTGATTAATATGGTGCCCTTCCGCTTAGATGCACAGGCGATATATGATGCCGAAATCGATATGACTAAGCTCAACAATATACATTTAGCCTTTGATCAGCGCAGCGCTGGTACAGTGCAGATCACCGATGTCTTGTTCCAGAAGGTGCCCTATTAATCTAAGGTAAAACCTAGCAATCTCGGGTGTATGCCTCGATTTTAAAAAACAAGCAACCCCGGTCAATGGCTGGGGTTGCTTGTTTTTGTACTGGCTGGAATTGCGCTAGTGATCGCCCGTCTGACTTTGGCTTTACCCAAATTCAACGTATGATGACAGCGCCTAGGCGGTTGCCATAATACTCAATGAGCTGGGCTTCAGCCGCTCGAGCTGGCCGTTATTTAGTCGAGTATGTATTTATCTTGCAAATGTCTAGGTGCTGTCATGAACCGCAAAAAGAAAATGAACAAGGTGTTAAACGCCAAGATTAAAAAGGCCAATGCTAAAAACCAGTCTAGCAATAAGCCTCGTTATATTTCTAAGGCGGAGCGAGCCGCAGCCGCTGAGCGCGAAGTTGAGACCGGAGCTGAGTAAATGTACGACGTGGCTGTGTTGGGTTGAATCTGAACAATCCGTCTGCATAGCCTTGTTCTTGGCCGTATTTTCGCCTTTCTGGGGTGGTGGGGCTCGGTGTGTTGAATTTGGGGCTAAAACCACCGCGCTACGGGCGAAACAAATGGATAAAATGATGAATATCCGCACCTTATAGGTTTATTCCCTAGTGAATTACTGGTAGCAGGGGGTAGACAAGGGCTGAAATCTCTATATACTCGATCGCAGCTAGAAAGTTCGACCTATATTTATGTACACCATTTCGAAGTCCTGTCTGTAGTTTTCGTCCTGTACTTCATAAGTAATAGAATCACTTCCAGCCTAATCGATCTGATTTCAGATCAAAATTACCTTTGAATATTTCAGGAATAAAATTATGTCTACTACTACTGGCACAGTAAAATGGTTCAACGAATCTAAAGGCTTTGGCTTCATCGAGCAAGAATCAGGTCCAGACGTTTTCGCTCACTTCAGCGCAATCTCTGGTTCAGGCTTCAAAACTTTGGTTGAAGGCCAGCGCGTACAGTTCACTGTTACTCAGGGCCAGAAAGGTCCTCAGGCAGAGAACATCGTAGCACTGTAATTTGCTATGTGGCCGCGCCTTCGGGCAGCGGCCAGCTTCAAACCCTTGTGGATTGAATGCTAAAGGGGCAGGACCTACGGGTCTTGCCCTTTTTTCATTTCAGCAACGCTATTTAACATCCGGTTCCATCGCGCCACCGCCGCGCATTTTTCTGGCGGTACTACAGGATACACATCGTGAGTCAGCTCGATTTTTCTACCCTTCCGCTCAATCCCTCGCTATTGCAAAACCTGAGTTCGCTCGGTTATACCGAGATGACCCCCATTCAGGCCAAAGCCTTGCCGCACACACTCCATGGCAAAGACGTTATTGCACAGGGCAAAACCGGTTCGGGAAAAACCGCTGTCTTCGGTCTTACCCAGTTACAAAAATTAGATGTCAAAAAGTTTTACGTGCAGTCTTTGGTATTGTGCCCGACTCGTGAATTAGCCGATCAGGTCGCTAAAGAACTGCGTAAGTTAGCGCGTACTATCCATAATATTAAGGTGCTGACATTGTGCGGCGGCATGCCCTTCGGTCCACAGGTGGGCTCCCTAGAGCACGGCGCCCATATTGTGGTTGGCACCCCCGGTCGTATAGAAGAGCATGTGCGCAAAGGCACCCTCAAATTAGATAATGTAAATACGCTCGTGCTGGACGAAGCCGACCGCATGTTGGAGATGGGCTTTCAAGACGCCCTCGACACCATTATTGGTTATATTCCCAAAGAGCGGCAGAGCTTGCTGTTTAGTGCAACGTATCCTGACGAGATTCAGGATATTGCCATGCGGATCATGCAGCGGCCCTTGCTCGTTAAAGTGGAGTCTACCCACGACAACGAGAGTATCGCCCAGCACTTCTTTAAAGTGGCGGATAATACCCAGCGTATTGTCGCGGTAAAATTGCTACTGCTGCGTTACCGTCCTGATTCAACAGTTATTTTCTGCAATACCCGCCATGAAACCCAGCAGGTTTGTGATGATCTCCGCGAAGCCGGTTTTAGTGTGCAGGCGCTGCACGGCGATTTAGATCAAAAGATGCGGGATCAAACCTTGGTGCGTTTTGCCAATAAGAGCGTCTCGGTGTTGGTTGCCACCGATGTTGCGGCGCGGGGCTTAGATATCGATGCCCTCGACGCGGTCATTAACTATCACATTGCCCGCGATGCCGAAGTGCATATTCACCGCATTGGCCGTACCGGCCGTGCTGGCGGCAAAGGCATTGCCTGCAGTCTGTATACCGAGCGTGAAAGTGCCAAAATTGCCCGTATTGAAGAGATGCGCGGCAATAAGATTGTGCCTGAGGCACTGCCCCAAGTGAATTATCTGGATAAGCCAACGTTCAAGCCACCAATGGCGTGCTTGCAGATAGATGGCGGTAAAAAGCAGAAAATTCGTCCCGGTGATATTGTTGGTGCGCTGACTGGTGCTGATGGGATTGCCGGTACTGACGTTGGTAAAATTCATGTATTCGATAATACTGCCTATGTCGCCGTGCGCAATGATGTGGCTGCTGATGCGCTGCGCAAATTAAGCGAGGGTCAGCTCAAAGGCCGTAATTTTAGGGTTCGACGCATTCGCGGCTAAGTATCTATGTAGCAGCTAGGCGGCAAATAAAATAATAAGGCCGCTTAATTGTGTTATTCCGCTGATTCCCTAGCCCTCCTAGCGGTCGAGTGTGGCTTCAGTTGGCAGCTAGTAGTCTTCCTTTAAGGGGCATGCTCGTCACGGCCTTTGCTATCTGCTCCGGCAGTCTCCTCTATTATTTGCTTCTACGTCCTTACGTTTTTATTAGCGGTGTGCGGTGCTTGCATGACTGGTTTAGGGTTTGTACGGATTACTGGAATCGTCGTTTGGCTAATGGTGTTAAGCGCGGCCCTCGCGCAAGCGTTGTTTCTGTGGGAGTTTGTTGGTTTCTTATGTGTTAATTGTGAACCATAGTGGTTCGCAAAATAATATTTGTCCGGTTTAATTTTTGTGGATCCCAATTATTCTTTGCTCGCCTCCTTTAATAAACAATAGTGTTGATCAGTAATGACTGCTGGGTTAGTATTGGCGTTGAAAATAATGCCGAAATGAATTTCAGTCGGTTTAATTGCAAGCAAAATAATTGGTTTACCGTCGGCAAAATGAGTTTTCGCAGGACTGAGTGGTGTCTTGTCCGGTCAAATTTTTCGGTATAAAAGTCGCTGGAGTTAGGCATAAAAGGATTTTTTTGCATTGTGTAGGCGGGCGGGGGAAGGGCATATATTTCGTCCCGCTATCTTGTAGAAACTATATTTTAAAAAAAAGATGAGAGTGTCATGAGAGATCACAGCGTAAATCCAACTGCATTTTTTAAAAAATTAACGCTTATTGCTGCAGGGGTGAGTGCAGCGCTATCGTCGCCTGTCTATGCTCAGAATGCCGCTAAAGGTGGCCTCGAAGAGGTGATCGTTACGGCTACCAGACGAGAGCAAAACCTGCAGGATGTTGCGATCTCGATGACCGTTTTGAGCCAAGAGCAAATATCCAATGCCAATATGACCAACTCTGCAGATTTGGCCGCGTTTACCCCGGGCTTAACGACGAATAATCGTTTTGGTTCCGAGAATGCGTCCTTCGCTATACGCGGTTTCACCATGGAGCTTCGCACTACCGCATCGGTGGGTGTGTATTTCGCAGAGGTAGCGGCGCCCCGAGGTCAGAACGTGCAAACCTCTGGCGACGGCGCGGGCCCTGGTACGCTGTTTGATCTTGAAAACATTCAGGTATTGAAGGGGCCGCAAGGTACCCTGTTCGGCCGCAACACGACCGGTGGTGCCGTGCTCATGGTGCCGACCAAGCCAACGGATACCTTTGAAGGCTCTGCGGAACTGACAACGGGTGATCGCGGGCTGCGCGAATTAAAGGCGATTGTTAACGTGCCTTTCGGTGACGATTTTAAAATTCGTTTGAGTGTGAGCGACAAAGAAGCCGACGGTCACGTGCGCAACGTTTCGGGTATCGGGAGTGACGAGCTGAGTAATGTGGATTACACGGCATTTCGCCTTAGCTCATTGATTGATATTAGCGACTCAATGACCAACTACACGGTATTGAATTACGCTGACTCTGATACATTTGGTGGCACCGCATCACTATTTGATTGTTCCAGCGCGACACCAGCGGAAAATCCCCTGGTTGCCTTTACTGGAACTGGCTGTAATCAGCAGTTAGCCGATCAGGCTGCTGCTGGCCAAGATGGTTTCTACGATGCGGTAAGTACCGTAGCAAATCCGATTACCGCCATCGAAGACATTCGTTTCATCAATAAATTCTCGTGGGCCTTCGCTGAGAATTATACCTTCAATTCTATATTGTCGATGTCGAATTTAGTGACAGACAACACCTCGGATATTTTTGGTACAAAATTTACTGAAACTCAGGCGAGCTTGTTAGGCCTTCCCGTATCGGTGGCGGTGGCTGATCCCCGTCGGGAATTTGTCCCTGGTGTTTCAATTGCACCAAGGGATGCCCATGTTACTGATCAGGCTGGTCGCGTTGCCGAGCTACAAATCCAGGGTCTATCATTTGACGGTGCCTTAGACTGGCAGTCTGGTCTGTATTGGGAAGACAGTCAGCCTAACGGTTTCAGTGGTAATGATTCAGCGATCTTAGTGTCTTGTGATGTTTCGACTATCGAAACCGGTGACCCTGATCAATACAACTGTTTCGATGTCACCAATGGCGCTCTGGGTGGCGTTTCTCAAATCCGAAATAAAACGGTGTATCGCAATAAGGCCATTTTCGCGCAAGGTACTTATGATGTCTTCGATTGGATGAGTATCACTGCGGGTGCACGCTATACCTGGGATGACACCAAGGGCTTCATTAATTTTACGCGCTACACCTTTGTTGCTGATCAGATTCAAACGCCAACAGTCCGGGTTGAACAGGCCAGTCAGTCGAGCGAGGCGCCTACCGGTTTAATGGAGGTGCAGTTCCGCCCCTATGAAGATGTAATGGTCTACGGTAAATACGTTCGCGGCTACCGTCAGGGTAGCGTTAATATGGCGGCGGATGTGGGTATTCAAACCCACGATAAAGAAACGGTAGACACCTTCGAAATTGGTGCTAAAACGAGCTTCGACTGGATTATTCCGGGGCGTGTGAACTTTGCCCTATTTGATAATGACTTTACCGATATGCAATTGCAGGGCGGCTATGTTTCTTCGGATAAAGGTCCTACTACCGCCATTTTTAATGCCGGTAGCGCGTCTATTCGCGGTGCAGAAATTGAAGGCTTCTTTCAGCTCGCTGAGGGTTTGATTCTTAATCTTTCATACTCACGTTTGCTTACTGAGCTGCTTGAGCAGGAAGATAACCAGCCTAAGGTCGCAGCGGCTTCTGGCCCAGTAGGTGGGGCAACCTTCTCGCCAAGCGCAGTGGTCGGCGACGAGTTACCCTTCGCATCAGACGTATCGTATACCGTCGGCTTGAGTTATACCCGCCCGATGGGCCCCGACTTAGGTCTGCTCAATATAGGGTTAAACTACTCGTATATCGGCGAACAGCGTATGTCAGGTACGGGTACAACTCCATACGATATGCTGGGTTCTTTTGATCTATTGAATGGTAATGTCTCGTGGTTCGATATCATGGGCACGCCCCTCGACCTAACCGTGTTTGGCACTAACTTACAGGACGATGACTACACGACCTATATTTCAGGTACTGATAGCTCATTGGGTTTCTCGTCTCGTCAAGTGGGGTCACCGAGAACAATCGGCGCGCGTTTGAAGTATAACTTCTAAACATGCACTGAGGTGTTAGCGTATGCCGCGATGTTGAATGACATCGCGGCTTTTTTTTGCCGTAACATATGTATTTTCCGGGTATTCACTAGGGCAGCACTAATTGCGATATGCAATAAAGCTGTGCCACTTCCGAATAAAGCGTAAAATCGGCGACCAAGATAATCGGCCGCAGTGATAGTTTTACGGTGCTGTCGCCCTATTTGCGCTCTTCAATTTAAGCTTCCTGCGAATGAATAAAATTCTGTTTAAAATTCATCGACTACTGGCATTGCTGATATGCGTGCCACTTTTACTTATCAGCGTTAGCGGTAGTATTTTGGTGTTTAAGCATGAACTGGATGCGCTGCTGATGCCCGAGCGAGTTCGTGTTGCTGCGCATAACAGTGAGCGATTGCCCCTTGACGTGTTATTACAGGCCGTAAATAAACTTTACCCCAATGTTGAAGTGACGGGTTGGCAAATGTTTGCTGATCCACAGCGAGCCGACTTGGTATATGTTATGGCGCACGGTGGCAGTACCTGGTCTTCAATGTTTGTCGACCAATATCAGGCGCAGGTTTTGGCAGCACCGGCGCCGCCGAAATTTTATTTCACCGACCTTGTTAGAACGTTTCATTATCAGTTTTTAGTGGGGGATGCTGGCTTGCTGCTGTGCGCTGTGATTGCAGTGCTACTCTGCGGGCAAGCGCTTATTGGCTTGATTCTTCATCGCAAGTTTTGGAAGGTTTTGTTTCGGTTTCGCCATCGTGCTCGGCCAATAATATATCTGGGCGACGGCCACAAGCTACTCGGTGCGATTGCATCGCCGGTATTACTGATACTGGGTTTTACTGGTGCATTCTGGAATATCAGCCAACTCAGTTATAGCCTTGCTAAACCGGCGTCGCCTGCTGCCCCGTATATTGTGGGTGAGCGGCTATATGATTCAGGGCTGTCATTTGATGAGCTATTAGCTGATGCGGGGCAGCGGCTCCCCGGTTTTAGGCCGAGTTTTGTCTCGCTACCCAGTAAGCCGGGCTATGAAATAAGTGTCCTAGGTGAGGTCAGTGGCCAGCATCCGCTGTATAGCGAATTTGCTAACGCAGTGCGTTATAACGCGCAATCAGGCGAGTTTACGGGGATGCGAGATTTGCGCTTAGCGGATACCACTTCACAGATAAAAAATAGTTTTAGGCGTTTACACTTTGGTGATTTCGCCGGCAACTGGAGTCGTGCTATTTGGGCTATATTGGGCCTTAGTCCCGTGCTGTTGATTGCCACCGGCATCGTCATGTGGCGCATACGTCGGCCACAGCGTTTGCGGCAGGCAACGAAGCAAAAACGTACAAATTAACCCGTGGCCCTTACGAGGACAGCACGTCAATTATGGGGCAGGCGGGCGATGTGTTGGCGTCGCACTGCTTAATCATTTCAGTGAGTGTTTTTTCCATTTTTTTCAAATCTTTGATTTTGGTTTTTATATCAGTCAAGTGGATCGCGGATAAATCGCGTACTTGGGTGCAGCTTTTTTCGGAGTCATCGCTTAGGTCGATCAGGCTTTTTATCTCATGCAGTGTGAAGCCAAGCTCCCGGCTGCGGCGGATAAAGGTCAAACTCAATACGTGCTCCTTAGTGTACATCCGGTGCCCGCCGGCACTTCTAGTCGGTGGCTTGATTAGCCCATAGTCTTCGTAATAGCGAATAGTTTCGCTGTTAACGTCGGTAGATTTGGCAACTTGCGCCCGAGAGTACGTGGTGGCTTTGGTGCTCATACAATACTTGACCCTGTAGCTGCTACAGCATTTATAGTCGTGCTGTGTCTGAATTGTCAATCTCGGGAGCTTAGTATGAGTAGTAAAATTCGCATAGCAGGCCAGGTCGGATTTGGTGGAGTTTTGGTCGCAGCGTTGAGTTGCGCTGGCTGTTTTCCGGCTTTGGGTGCTTTGGCAGGCGCTATAGGCCTGGGCTTTTTGAGCCAGTTTGAAGGTGTCATGATAAATAAACTCCTTCCGCTGTTTACCTTGTTGGTGCTCTTGATAAACGGCTATGGCTGGTTCCGGCATCGGGTTCATTGGCGTGGTTTGCTTTCGATTTTGGGACCAAGTGTCATTCTTGCGAGTTTGTACCCATTCTGGCACTACGCCTTGAGTAGTAATTTATTCTATGCCGCGTTGATATTGATGCTGGTGTTGTCAGTGGTGGAACTATTCAAGTCAGTTAAGTCTAGCTGTGCACTGCCGAGGGTTGAGCAATGAGTGAGTTAAAATTGGAGTCGACTTTATGCTGCCCATATTGCGCTGGGGAGGCGAAGGAGATAATGCCGGAGAACTTTTGTCAGTGGTTTTATGAGTGTAGGTTCTGTCGTGAGCTTATTAAACCTAAGCCTGGCGACTGCTGTGTATATTGCTCCTACGGTACTGTGAGCTGCCCACCAGTTCAGATGGGCAGCGCGTGTTGTGGATGAGGGCGTTCAGTGGCCGTGCCGCGTTAATTTATCAAGCATGCCCATAGCGAAGGCCGAAAGTACAAAGGTCAGGTGAATGGCCACGTACCAAAGCAGTTTGTCATTGTCGATTTTGTCGGCATTCATGAAAATTTTGAGTAAATGGATAGATGAAATAGCGACGATGGAAGCGGCGACTTTATTCTTGAGGCTGCCGGTGTCGAGTTTGCCGAGCCAGCTTAGCTTGTCGTCGTTGTCTTCTAAGTCTATTTGCGACACGAAATTTTCGTAGCCGGAGAACATCACCATTACCAGCAGGCCGCCTACCAGCGAGATGTCGATCAGGGAGAGAACGAGGAGTACGAGGTCCATTTCGGAGGTTTCAAAGATATGGGGCAGTACGTGAATAATTTCTTGGAAGAATTTGATAGCAAGCGCCAGCAATGCAAAGCTCAAGCCGAGGTAAATAGGAGCCAATAACCAGCGGGCAGAGTAGAGGATGCGTTCAAATACTTTTTCTAACATTGGACTAAAACCTTGTTTGAAAGGGAGAAATGCAGCGCGCTATTATAATGGAGTTTCCTTGCTGACTGGTAAATCTGCTTAAGCAAATATTACTTGGCGGAGACGTATTACCACGGTGGTGCTGGAGGTATACACATAATTGGTCTAAGCCGAGGGTCGTTAAAACTGGCTTATTCCCTTGAATGGGTTAAAATTAGATCAAATTTTGAGCAATTTCCGAGGCATCGTCAGTGGACGCTATTTCCACTTCTTCAGTTAGTCCGATAACTCGCTCGCAATCTAGCGGGGTGGGCCGTGTAGAGCTGCGTTCCCAGCCAGTTGGGCAGGGTTCACAGGCACTTGCGCCGGTAAAAAGCCCCCAGCCCCGGCCAATTAATGCCCCCGCTCAGGACGACAGTAAAAGTCGCAGCTTGGTCAAATCTGACCCTAATTTATCGATTTTTGCTGAGAGTGGGGTATCGCCTGCCCGTTTGGCGATATTGTCTGCGCCGCGCTTGTATGTCGCGGAGGCGCAGCAGAGTGATGATGGCGTGGTGTATAGCGTGACGGGTGCTGCTAATGGCGATGCTGCTAGCCGTAACGGCGAGGCAGAGAGTGAGGCGGTTGCTGCCGCGCCTGAAGCGGCAAAGCGTGTTGATGCGGCGGTACAGAAAGCGGAAGAGCAGCAAATTCGCGCTGAGGTGCAAGAGCTCTCTGCGCGGGATCGGGAAGTGCATAGGCATGAGCTTGCCCACTCGGTGGCAGGTGGTCGGTATACGGGCTCACCGAGTTATGAGTTCAAGCGCGGGCCAGACGGCAACACCTATGCCGTTAATGGTGAGGTGAGTATTGATATTGCTCCGGCCGCAACGCCGCAAGCGACGATTGATAAAATGCAAATTGTTAAGCAGGCGGCACTTGCGCCCTCTGAGCCAAGTAGTCAGGACCGCCAAGTGGCTGCACAGGCAGCACGTATCGAGGCTGAGGCGCGTCGCGAGTTGGCGTCAAGTTCGGCTGAAGATGAAAGCGCGGCGAGCCAGGGCCAGGCGTTGGCATCGGCAACCGATCGAAATCTCGCTTCTGATCGTGCTAGCGCTGATATTGCTGCAGTAGATATTAAGGCCCAGCGTTTGAGTAGCTTGTACAGCACTCATGGCAGCTCAATTGAGCGCGAGCCACTGAGCTTGTTAGACAGTCGCGCGTAATTGCTCCATTCACTTGGTTTATATGCAAAAAGCCCGCTGCATGCAGCGGGCTTTTTGTTTTATTACGAGGCTTTTGGCGCTGAATTGCGGCCTTGGCCAGCAGAGCGGCCGCGATTGCCGCCACCGGGGCGCCCTCGGCGCGCTGCGGGGTTAGCCGCTGGGCGTTGGCCGTCACGGTGCTCTACTCGCGGGCGATGCGGGCGAGATGCACCCGGTGCGCCTAGACGTGACTCTGGTAGTGGATTAACGGGCGTAAAGCCCTCGGGAATCTCTCTAGGCAGAACTTCTTTAATCAGGCGCTCAATGTCTGACAATAACTTGAACTCATCAGCGCAAACCAGGGACACAGCGTGGCCTGTTGCACCAGCGCGGCCGGTTCGACCAATGCGGTGAACATAGTCCTCGGGCACGTTGGGGAGGTCAAAGTTAACTACCTGTGGCAGTTGGTCGATATCCAAGCCCCGCGCCGCGATATCCGTAGCGACTAATGCTCGCACGTCGCCATTTTTAAATTCTGCCAGTGCGCGGGTACGTGCACCTTGGCTCTTGTTGCCGTGAATCGCGGCGGCTTTGATGCCCGCTTTATCTAGCTGAGTTGCTAAGCGGTTGGCGCCGTGTTTGGTCTTGGAAAAAATCAGTACCTGCTGCCAGTTATTACTGTTAATCAGGTGAGTCAGCAGGGCGGGCTTCTGATTTTTATCAACCGGGTAAATGCACTGCGTAACGGATTTGGCCGTAGTGACTTCTGGGCTAACCGAAATCTCAACTGGGTTATTAACCAAGCCCTTGGCGAGTTGACGAATGTCGCCAGAGAACGTGGCGGAAAACATCAGATTCTGGCGGCGCTTGGGTAATACCGCGAGAATTTTACGAATATCGTGAATGAAGCCCATGTCGAGCATGCGGTCGGCTTCGTCTAGGACCAGAATTTCCAGCTGATTAAATTTCACGGCATTTTGATTGTATAAATCTAACAGGCGGCCTGGAGTGGCGACCAGAACATCGACACCGCGGCGCAGCTTTATCATCTGCGGGTTAATTTTTACGCCGCCGAATACGACGGTGGAGCGCAAGGGCAGGTTTTTGCCGTACATAGCGACGTTTTCGCCAATCTGGGCGGCGAGTTCACGTGTCGGTGTCAGTATTAGGGCGCGTACTTGGTTGGCATTGGCGCGCTCGCCACGGGACAGTAATTCCAGTATAGGCAGGGTGAAGCCTGCAGTTTTGCCGGTGCCAGTTTGCGCAGCAGCCATGACGTCTCGACCTTCGAGTACGGCGGGAATGGCTTGGGCTTGGATTGCTGAGGGGGTGTCGTAGCCTTTCTCGGATACGGCGGAAAGTATCGGGGCGGATAAGCCCAGGGAGGTAAAACTCATAAAATCTATCATCTCATAATGTCGCGCGTCGCGGCGTGATGGCCGATGTCCTGATGACAGCGGGCGTGCAGCTTACGGGAAAAGCAAGTTTTGCGCCATAGAGAGATACCCCGATGCGACGGAATACCAGAGCTGGCGGGCATTTGGGGGTAGGAGGTGTTTTGAGGTGGGGGGTAAACCTAGTATTGGTTTACCCCAAGCTTGGATAGCGCCTAAGGTTGGGGTTAATGCGCCGTATCGTTGCCTATCGGTGAGTGTCAGTCGAAAGTCCATGCCATGCGGAGCCAGACTTGGCGACCAGCATCAATATTGCAGGCCAGTTCTTCTACGCCTGCGGAGCCGCGGCTATCGCCGCCGGTTTCTACGCCACCGTAAACCGCGCCATTGGCAAAGTTGGCGTTAACACAGTTACCAGAGGTGAGCTCGTCGCTAATATTGTTGATGATTAGCGCGGCTTCCCAGCGTTCGTCGCGGCCGCGCAGGGCGGCACTGGCATTGTGTTTTAAGTAGCTGTCCCACTGCATATCGTCGCGGAGTAGCAGGTTGGTGTAGTAGCTGCTCGAATACACGGTGTTCCAGCCCAGCGCCACACTCATGTCTTGCCAGATTGGCAGCTCATAACTGGCGCCAACGTTGGCTTGCCATGCTGGCGCGCGCATTAATTCCCCGCCGGAAAGGTCTTGAGCCGTAAACAAGCCGGTATTGCTGTCCATTAGGCGATTGCAGCCTTCCGAAATCATTTGCCCACCCCAGCACGGCGCGTTGTCAAACTCGCTGTATTCGCTTTTGTTGTAGTTGAGGGCGCCGTAGATATTTAAGTTGGGCAGCGCAATTGGCATATAGTTGGCGATTAGCTCCACGCCGTAGACGTCGGCACTGGCGGCATTCAATGTGCGAATGACGAGGGTACCGTCATCTTGGTTCTCGTTAGCGCCTACTTGTAAGTCACTGAATTGATAATAATAAGCGGCGGCTTCAATTTGCAGACTATTGTCGAGTAAACGATTTTTAAACCCGAATTCGCCACCGGCAATTTCTTCGTCGCCAAAGGCCACTTCGTCGCCCGCAGCCGGCATTAACACTGTGTCGAAGGAGCCAGACTTGAGGGCTTGTTTCAGCGCTGCGAAAACGGTCAGGGTATCGCTGGGTGTGTAGGTTAGAGTCAGTTCTGGCGAAATATCGCTTACTGACAGTGTAGGTGTGGCGGTATTGATCTGCACTCGTTCACCGGAGATGTCGTCCCAAACTTTGTGCTGGCGTTCTTCGTCGGTCCAGCGTGCGCCAAAGGCCAGCTCTAATTCCGGGGAGATATTCCAGACAATTTGGCCAAAAGCAGATATAGCTGCAATGTCGACAGTTTGGTAGCCGAGTTGTATTTGCGCGGGCAGTGGCACCACGTTTACCGTTTGACCTAATCCGAGCTCAAAGGGCAGCGCCACTAGCTGCTCTGGGCCAATGCTCATTGTGGTATTGCCGAGGACATTGTTGCGGTAACTCATACTCCCTTCTTGGTAAAAAATTCCGGCCGTAAAGTTCAGTGCGGCGGCGTAATCTGAGCTGAGTCGGAACTCTTGGGTGAAATCGTCGCGGGCAAAATCGGGATCGGCCACCACCGCGGCGGCGGCAAAGGTGCCCATTGTGCCGTTGATCATGCTGCTTTGGTCGAGTCGATAGAAACCGGTCACCGAGTTGAGTGACAACTCGGGATTTATATCGTACTTCAGATCCAGTGAGCCAAATTGCTGTTCAGTAAACAGAAAGGGCACGCCGCCGTTGCGGATGCCGATGAAGGCCTCGGGGCTTAGATCGACAATACGCAGCTTGTCGTCGAGCTTACAATCCTCACCGCCACCCAAAAAGGGGATGCCGGAAGGCGCGCTAACACCATCGGGGCAAGAGACAAATTGCAGGCCACCGCCATCGCCGTCAACTTTTGAGTCGGTGGCATTGAGTTTGAGTTTTGCTTGAAGTTGGTCGCTGGCTTGCCAAACTGTTGTTAGGCGGACAACCCACTCTTCCTTTTCTGCTAAGTTTCGGTACTTAGGTGTTGCCGCGCCGTATTCAGGGTCGGCTTGGGCTTCATTGCGGAAATAGCCATCTTGGCTGGTGAACGTGGCCGCAAGGCGCACTCCTAGCTTGTCGCTCACCGGCCCCGAAATCACCAAGTCGCTGCGGCTCTCCTTGGCGCTGGATTCATAACCGTGGCGGATGGAGGCGGTAAATTCGTCGCCCGGGTCAGCGGTGGCTATGGAAATTACGCCGCCAGGGCTGGCTTTGCCATAAAACAGGGCTTGAGGCCCTTTTAATACTTCAACATTGGCGAGGTCGAACATGCCTGCGGCATAGGCAAGGCCTTGGGTCATTTGCATGCCGTCAATATTGAGGGACACCGATTGATCGACGGTGGCATTGAGTGTGCTCGTACCCAAGCCGCGCAATGAGACTTGGCTGCCAAAGGACATGGTGGCAGAGCCGATCACCAATCCCGGCACGCGATCGGAGATGCCGTGAAGGTCGCCGACCGAATATTGCTCGATCTGTTCCTGGCTGACCACCGAGGCAATGACCGGGACTTTCATAATAGACTCTTCACGCTTGCGGGCGGTAACGAGGACTTCTTCTAGTTGCGCGGTGGCTGGTGCCGCATCAAGGGCCAATATGCTTGTAGCCACGGCGCTGAGCAGGAGGTGTTTAGTGCGAAACATACTTGTTGTTCCTAGATATTATTATTGGCTTGGGCTCAAGTGGGGGTAAGTCGCTGTGGCTAGCAAAATATCGCTGTCAGTCTTATTGCGCAAGCTTGTTGCGGTGTTACTTAGGAGGATTGCGGGCTCAGTCAATTTTCATTGTGTGCTAGGGCGGTTTGCTGGGTCGCCCGGGTCTGTCGACCGGGCAGCTACCTCAAAAATCAACGGTATTATAATTTCGTAAATATTGCTTGCGAGGCAGCGGATTTCGGGCTTGTTCGACCGCCGGTAGTGCAAGCCCTGCTCAAGTCCTTTAAACTCACGCCTCTTATAGATACAGGTAAGCCTTAATCCTGTATGTGACCCAAATCTGTTCAGCCAGAAGACCCAATTTCATGCCCGATATCAGCTTTCAGCAGGAAGTGGCCAAGCGCCGCACCTTCGCCATCATCTCCCACCCGGATGCCGGTAAAACCACTATTACTGAGAAATTGATCCTGCTTGGTCAATTGATTCAGGTAGCGGGTACCGTAAAGGGCAAGAAAAATGATCGGGCGGCGACCTCTGACTGGATGAGTTTAGAGAAGGAGCGGGGCATTTCGGTCACTTCCTCGGTGATGCAGTTTCCCTATAAGGGGCGGATTGTTAATTTACTTGATACCCCAGGGCACGAAGACTTTTCTGAGGATACCTACCGCACGCTGACGGCGGTGGATTCGGCGCTGATGATTATTGACGGTGCCAAGGGTGTCGAAGATCGTACCATTAAATTAATGAATGTCTGTCGCCTGCGGGACACGCCGATTCTCGGCTTTGTGAACAAGATGGACCGGGATATTCGCGACCCCATTGATTTGCTCGACGAGGTAGAGAGCGTGCTCGGCATTGCCGCCGCCCCTATTAACTGGCCGATTGGCATGGGTCGTGATTTTAAAGGGGTTTATAACCTCTACACCGACACTATTCATGTCTTTCAGCCCGGCAAGGGTTCAGTTGTTGCTGAAGATATCCGTATCGAGGGGCTCGATAGTGACGCCGCCCGTAAGTTATTGGATGATGAATACGATAATTTCCTCGAAGAGATTGAGCTGGTACGTGGCGCTAGCCACTTCTTTGACCGCGAGGCCTATTTGGCTGGTAAACAGACGCCGGTATTTTTTGGCACGGCGCTGTCTAATTTTGGTGTGCGTGAAATGCTCGACGGTTTTGTTGAGTGGTCGCCAGAGCCCTTAGACCGCCCGACCGATACTCGCGAGGTCAGCGCCAAAGAAGATACTTTTTCAGGCTTCGTCTTCAAAATTCAGGCCAATATGGACCCTAAACATCGGGACCGCATTGCCTTTATGCGTATTTGTTCTGGGACTTACACCAAGGGCATGAAAATGCGCCATGTACGCCTGGGCAAAGACGTGAAAATAGTCGATGCCGTGAGTTTTCTTGCGGGTGACCGTGAATTGGTAGAAGAGGCGGTGTCAGGGGATATTATTGGCTTGCATAATCACGGCACTATTCAAATTGGCGATACTTTTTCTTCTGGCGAGAATTTTAAATTTACCGGTATCCCCCATTTTGCGCCGGAGCTGTTTCGCCGCATTCGCCTGAAGGACCCGATGAAGGCTAAGCAATTGCAGAAAGGTTTGCAGCAGCTGTCTGAAGAGGGGTCGACACAGGTATTTATGCCGGAACGCAATAGTGACCTTATTGTTGGTGCTGTTGGTAATCTGCAGTTTGAAGTGGTGAGTTATCGCCTTAAAGATGAGTATAAAGTTGAGGCCATCTATGAACCGGTCAATGTCTATACGGCCCGCTGGGTTGAGTGTGACGATCCGAAAAAGTTTGATGAGTTTAAACGTAAGTGCGCCGACAACCTCGCCATAGACGGGGGTGGTCATCTGACCTATTTGGCGCCGACGCGGGTGAATTTATCATTAACCGAGGAGCGGCATCCTGAAGTGCGCTTCCGGTCAACACGTGAGCATTAATGTCATAAGCTTGCTATAAGCTGAACAGCGACTAGCTTGTGGGCAAAAAGTTGCGGTGAAAATTACGCTATACAAGACTTGTCTGAGCGCTGTGCTGACATACAATAGATCCCACAAAATGAGTTCAATAATTACTTTTGATAAAACAAAGGATTATCACAATGAAAATGAAAGAATTAGTTCTGGCTGTTAGCTTGGTTAGTTTGAGCGGCGGTGTAATGGCTGAAGGCAGTTTTTTCAGCAAGCTGGGTTTTGGTGGCAGCGCTAAGGCCGAAGAAAAAGCAGACGCCAAAGCTGATGCGAAGGTTAACGCCAATGTGAATGTTGAAACCAATGTTGATGAAAAAGCATCAAAAATGGCCGCCGAAGGCAATGCCAAAAGTGATGCAATGATTGCTGCCGCTGCTGAGAAAAAGGCCGCAGCCCAAGCTAAGCATGAAGAAGCTAAAGCGAAGCGCGAAGAAGAAAAAGCCGCAGCAAAAGCACGCAAAGCAGAGCGTGAAGCTCAGGCTGAAGCCGATGCCCAAGCGCGTGCTGAAGCTCGTGCAGAAACTAAAGCGAATGCCAAAGCCGCAGTCGAAGAGAAGAAGTCTGCACTGCGTAGCTTGACCAATATTAAGGTTAACGCGAGTGCTTCTGCGAATGCCGATGCCGCAGCAGAATAAACTCCGCTCAACATCTGCGTGATAGAAGGGGCCTTAAGGGCTCCTTTTTTATGCCTGTTCTGCGGGCAACAGCGGGATGGATCTTTAAATATTTATTCCTACGCTAACTCTCCTCCCCCCCACCAAAAAAATTGCATACAGCCCTACTCTCGAATACTTGCGCCTTCGGTCCGGAGATAGACATCAGTACCCATGCAGACTATGGTCAGTTGGATGGGATGTACCGTGCAGGCAGTAATTTTCAGGGGATGGTGATGCATACTATTTTCGATCAAGCGGTTGCTAGGTTGGTGTCGATGGGGCAGGTCGCGGGTATTGCCGATACGGTACTCGCGGGTTTGTCGCGACCCAAGGCGATGATGTATGCCTCGCTTCCTGTGCGCATGGATGACGGCTCGACCCAGTACTTCGACGCCTACCGCTGCCATTACAGTCAAATGCTTGGTCCCAGCAAGGGGGGGATTCGATTTCATCCTGGGGTAGATGATGGCGAAATGCGCGCGCTGGGTTTGTGGATGACGATTAAGTGCGCCGTAGTCAATTTGCCATATGGTGGCGCCAAGGGCGGCGTCGTTGTGGACCCGAAATTATTGTCGCGTATGGAGCTTGAGCGACTCTCCCGCGCGTATATGCGCGCAATGGCTGATTTTGTGGGGCCAGACCTCGATATACCGGCGCCAGACGTTTACACCAATGAGCGCATCATGGGCTGGATGCGTGACGAATATGAAGTAATCAAAGGTGGCAAATTTCCTGCAGTAATTACCGGAAAACCCGTCAATTTAGGGGGCAGTGAAGGGCGTTTTGAAGCGACTGGGCGGGGTGCGTTCTACTGTATCGAGTTTTTACGTGCCAAAAAGGGCCGTGTGCCCGAAGATTTGACCATCGCCATCCAAGGTTTTGGTAACGCCGGATACCATCTGGCGCGATTATTGGCCGAGGCGGGCTATAAAGTAGTGGCCGTGAGTGACTCTCAAGGCGGGATCTACTGTGCGCAGGGTTTGGACGTTGAGTTGGTTCACGAGCGTAAAATAGCGACGAATCAGCTCCACCCGAACTATCCTGAGGGCTCGGTCAGTCGCTGTGAAAACTGCGACAGCTACAAATCCATTAGCAATGAAGAGCTGTTGGCTATGGAGGTGGACATCCTCGTGCCCGCGGCCTTAGAAAACGCAATAACCAAGAATAATGTCGACGCTGTACGTGCCAAATGGGTGGTGGAAGTTGCCAATGGGCCGATTAGCCATGATGCCGATCAGGTTTTATTTGAGCGTGGTACTGTCGTTATCCCCGATGTGCTCGCTAACGCCGGTGGTGTGATTGTGAGCTATTTTGAATGGGTGCAAAATCGCGCCGGGTACCCTTGGTCGCTGCTGGATGTTCAAAGCCGCTTAAAGGAAAAGCTCGAAGCGGCATTTGAGGAAATGTGGCAGTTTCAGCACCAGAAAGAAGGTGTTAGTTTTAGGCAGGCAGCCTACGCCAAAGCACTATTGCACCTACAAGAAGTGTTTAAAATGAAAGGGACTAAGGAGTATTTTGCTAACGGAGATTGATTTTTAGCTTCTGAACTTCAATTTAACTAGTGTAGCTTTCGCGCTAGCGCCAGTCATTGATTCACTTAAGTTTCAAAAAGGATGTATCGCATGTGGCTACGCACCAGTTGTGAAATGAGCTTCGAAATTTCAGGGCCGACGCCATTCATCTTAATGCTGCGTTTACGCAGTGGACGTCAGCAATGGGTGGCGAGTGATGAGTACATGCTCACGCCGATTATTCCGGTAATGGAATTTACTGACGGCTACGGTAATCTCTGTCAACGATTGCTTGCCCCGCCTGGCCGTTTGACAATTTATACCGCTGCGGAAGTGATGACTGCCGACCAAATGGATCAGTCGCCGGGGGCGCCGTTTGTTGATATTGAGCAGCTGCCTGACGAAGTGCTTAGCTACCTGTTACCCAGTCGCTTTTGTGAATCAGACCGCTTTTGTCAGATGGCCACCGCTATTGTTGCCGGTAAACTTCTGGGCTACGACCAAGTTAAAGCGATAGAGAGCTGGCTGCGGAACACAATACGTTTTGAGCCGGGTAATAGCGAGGTACCTATTTCAGCGGTCGAGGTGAATTCACGGCAGTCGGGAGTTTGCCGAGACTTGTCACATCTCGGTATTGCACTGTGCCGCAGCCTGAGTATTCCGGCGCGCCTTGTAGTGGGTTATATGTACGGTTTAGAGCCTATGGATTTACACGCCTGGTTCGAAGCTTATGTTGGCGGGCGCTGGTATACCTTTGACGCCACTCAGGCGGAGCTCCGCAGTGGCTATGTGGTGATTGGCTATGGCCGAGATGCCGCCGATGTCGCGATTTATAATCAGTTTGGCCCTCCGGTGAGTCCCGTCATCAAAAATATACGTGTTGAACTTTTAGATAAGCACTACGTGTGAACTCTGCGGGCGCTTTAGTGATGTAGTGGATTCATCGCCTGCTTGATGCCAGTGCCCCCATACCCGACAATACTCGCCTTATTTTCAGAGCGGCCGGATTTGTGAGTAAAGTTAGCGATAAACCCATGCGCTTGGACCGTTATTTAGCCAGCGTGACCGATTACTCCCGCAGTGATGCCAAAAAGCTGATAAAAGCCGGTGAAATTACGGTGGATGGCATAGTCGTTCGTGATCCTGCCCAGGGGATTGCCATAGATGCTGAGGTGAGTTTAAGTGGTCACTCGCTGCGGGCAGCAGGTCCCCGTTATATTATGCTCAATAAGCCGCAGGGCTATATTTGCGCAGCGCGCGACCGTCGTCATCAGACTGTGTTGGATCTAATGGATGAGGATAATCCAGAGCGCCTGCACGTGGCTGGCCGCCTCGATATTGATACCACGGGCTTGGTCTTGCTTACCGATGACGGCAATTGGTCCCATGCGGTGACTTCCCCGCAGCGTAAGTGTTGGAAAAGTTATTATGTTGAAACTGCAGAAGTGATCACTGAGCAAACGCAGCTGCATTTTAGTCGCGGCGTATTCTTGAAAGACGATAAAGCCCGAACATTGCCCGCTGAGTTAGAAATTTTAGGAGAGCGAGTAGCTCGTTTAAAAATTTGTGAGGGGCGCTATCACCAGGTTAAGCGTATGTTTGGTGCCGAGGGTAATTTAGTTACCAGCCTGCATCGGGAGGCGATTGGCGATATCGTATTGGATGCCGATCTGGCTGAAGGCGAATATCGTTATTTAACGGCGGCCGAGGTTGCCAGTGTTCAAACATAGGTTTATTTGCTTTAGCCAGAGCCAAACTCGATGAGACACCCGTGACGATGAGCGAACAGTCAACTTCTTTCTCGCCAGATACCGCCTTAATGGCGCTGTATCAGCAGTTTTCCACAGCGCAAACGCCTCTGTGGTGGTTTGCCGATGAGCACGTGGCCGCGCAGCCCTTACCTGCTGCGCGGGACAATTGGCGCAGTTTTAGTAATCGCTGTGATATCGCTACGCTGTTGCAGGCAGCGGGCTACCCGGTCGAGCTGGGCGATTTTGTGTTGCCGCTGGATGCTGAACCACCGAAATCTGTTTGCTATAGGGTGTCTAAGGAAAAAGCACTGGTACATTATTTAATTAATCAGGCCTTGGCGGTGCTGCCTGTCGGCGGCAGTTTACACTTGGCGGGCCATAAAAATGACGGGTTACACAGCTATGCTAAAAAGGCTGCGGGGCTGGTTGGCGCTGTCGCCGAGATTAAAAAGCACAGCGGCGCGGCTTATATCGCCACAATTCATAAACGCAGCGAGCCTAGCGGGCTCCTACCTGACAGTGACTATACCCATATTCAAGAAATTGCGAGTTCACCGAGCTTGTATAGTAAGCCGGGAGTGTTTGGCTGGCAGAAAATCGATCGCGGTAGCGCATTGTTAGTAGAGCAATTGCCCGTATTTCTGGCCGGGTTTAGTCAGCAGCCTAAGAGCTTGGTTGACCTTGGTTGCGGTTATGGATTTATTGCAGTGATGGCGGCGGCGCAGCTCCCCGCGAGTCACTGGCTGCTAACAGATAATAACGCGACGGCGCTGTTGGCTGCGCATAAAAACTGCGATGTGCATGGGATTGACGCACAAATAGAATTGGCTGACTGCGCCGCTGGACTCAGCGGTCCCTATGACGCGGTACTGTGTAATCCGCCTTTTCATAAGGGCTTTGCGGTTGCTGGCTCGTTAACGGATCAGTTTATTGCGGCGGCCCACCGCTTGTTAAAACCCAAGGGGCGGGCACTGTTTGTGGTAAACCAATTCATCCCGCTGGAGCGCAAGGCGGCATTGTTTGCAAGCGCTGAGGTGCTTGCAGAGCATGAGGGATTTAAGGTTGTTTGTCTGAGTAAATAGGGCGCTTATGCACCAGCCCTCAGTGTTGAGGACTGGTCGTTTGTGCTGCTGACGCCGCAGGGACGACGACTGTATTACCCGCTTCCGGAGTGGCTTCGGGTAAGCGCGGCTTTAATAGTTCTTCTGGTAGTTCGTCTACCGTCGGAATCTCATCTATGGCGCCGTCACAGGCGCTGCCTGCGTAAATCGCCCGTTTCAGTAAGCCCTGCGCCAATAGTGATAGGCCACCGGTGTATACTGCGGCGCCGGTCGACAGACTAGAGGTAAACATCCCCGATGGGTCGGCGACAATTTTCGGTTTGCTAAAGGTGCCGCCAAGGCGGACTAAGCCCGCGGCGGCGCCGACATTGATGCCGACGCCGGTGCGGGCGATTGGCGATACCCCAAATAAGAGTTGTTCTTTGCCGAGATCAAAATGGCCGGTGCCGATAATTTTGGTTTGGGCGGTTTCTAAAGCAATGCCGTCGTCGCTGATGAATTTACCGTTCTTGCCATCAAAGTGAATGGCGACGCATTCGATCTCGGTGCTGGTTTTTTTCTCCGAAAACGGATTGAGCTTATCAATCGTTTCACTGAGTACGTCGGAGCCGATCAAATTCAGGGCATTGCCTTCAGCGACCAAGTCGGTGATTTTGACGTCTAATTTACCATTCATATTGGCGGCTAACAGATGGGGGCTGGCGCCTTGGCTATTCACATTTAAGCGAATGCCGCCCTTGCCGCCATTGATGCCGGCGGCTTTGCTTAAGCCAAGTTTGCCGTAATCTTCCGCATTCACGCTGAGCTTCAGGTCAATGCGAGCTTGGCTTTGAGTGCTGTCGAGTTTTAGCCGCAATTTGGCATCGCCACCGGCAAAGTTGATCGTGGTGTTTTTTAAATTTAGAACGCCAGCCTGCAGGCTGGGCTTGAGATTGGCTTTGCGAATTAAGGCGTAGCCGGTATCAATGTCCTCTAAGGCAATACCCACATTGGCGTTCACGCTCTGCATGGCGCTGAGGTCAATAGGGTCTTTGCTAATGAGTTTTTTACCTTTTTTAACGGGGTTAGCCGTTGTGGGGCTTGCTGCCGCACTCGGCGCATTGAGAAAGGCGAGGTCAATGCGTTTCAGCGTGATGTTGCCGTTAAGTTCGGCGACATGTTCCGTCGTGGCTGGGGAAAATTGTAAATCAAGCTCAGTGTTTTGCTTGCCCATGCTAGCACTGCCCTTGGCCTTATAACGGTCGGCCTGAGTTTGAATGTCGGCATTCAAGTTGACTGCGCCCGCTTCCTGGTAGGGCAGCTGAGCGAGTAGCCAGAGGGTTTTACTATTTTCGGCCTCTGCCTGCACCTTGAATTTGCTGCCGGCTATGCCGTTGACGTTAAGCTCGCCGTCGGCGCTGGCATTGAGGCCCAGCATGCTAAGTTTTAAGTTCATAGCTATATCAGCGGTTTCGGTGACCTTAGCGAGGGGCTTTACATCGAGATCGGCTGTAAATTGTTTAATTTCACGGCTAGTGGCCAGTTCAGTAATGCTCGCCGCTGTGAACTTGAGCTTGATATTTTCTTTTATGGCGATGTCACTGCTTAAGTCCTGCAGCTGCCAGCCAGACGCGCTGAGCGTGCCGATATTGAGTTTGAGGGCTAGCTGGCTTGTTTCCAGCCATGTCCAGTCGATGGGCGCTTCAGTGCCTGCTTCGCGGGCGTTCGTTTTTTGGTTTGCGCTGGTAGCTTCGGTTGTTTGTGCTGGCAGTAATTTGTCGACATTAATGGCTTTTGCACTCAGCGTTCCGCTCACCGCCGAATTGTTGGCATTGACCGTGAGTGCGCCGCGAATTTCGTCATCATTGAGCTTTAATTTGATGTCGGTGAATTCGTAATTTGGGCTTATGTTCAACTTGCTCACAAGGCGTATTTTCGGAATCGCAGGAATTTCGGCATTGGCTAGTGCCGCCAAATTGACCGCACTGCGCAAATCCAGTTTGAAGGTGAGTTCACTGCCCGCTAAATTGGGGGTGAGTATGAGCTTGCCGTCGCTGCTGAAATTGAGATCCTGATGCTTAAGGGCCAGGGAGTAGCCCAATGCACCGCTCTTGGGGTCGAACAGGGTGATACCGCTCTGCAGTTCAAAGTGCTGCTTCTGGTAGTCGAGGCCAATATAGAAATCACCGTTGCCGGCTTCGACCCGTTCACCGCTGACTTGCGGAAGGTGGACGTTACGCTCTACACCGGTTTTATCCCGCCACACTAGCTTGATATTCGTAAGGTTTATGCGATTAAAGTTAAAGTCACCCGGCAGGGTGGGCATGGCCGAGTCTGTTTCTGGTGGTGGCGTGGCTGTTTTAGTGCTGGCGAGTAGCTCGGGGCTAATCCAGTTAAAATCACCCGCTTCGTTTTGTTCTAGGCGAATGCTCAAGTCGTCGGCGTTAAGGGTCCAGAATGGCTTCTGACCAAAGGGGTTTTCATTGAGGCTAATATTGATATTGGCCAAACTTAGTAAGGCGGGGCGGGGCCAGTGGGGGTTGCGAATTTCTAGACCCTCTATCTCAATGCGCAATGGGTTTAGCTGTGAGCGTATATCATTGATATTGACCTCGAGCCCAGCAAAGCGCTGTGCGCCACTGCTAATTAAGCCACGCAATAGCTGTGGCTGAATTAAGACTGTGGCAATAGTGATAAGAGCAATAAGGGTAAGGACGCCGAAGGCGATTAGCGTTTTTTTCATCATGGTGTTGAATGTCGGCTCATGCGCAAATGTCTGTGGATCTACGATAACATGTTTGGCGAGCTTGCTGGACCTTGGCCGTTGTTAACCCGGCCAAGATAAAATCTATCGGAAATTAAAAAAGGGTATATGGGTGCAGTGGCAGGGTGAGTTGCAGGGGGGGTATTTGCTTAGGCGCTATAAGCGTTTTTTAGCCGATGTGGTCTTGGATAGTGGCGAGGAAGTCACCGTGCATTGCCCAAATACTGGGGCGATGACAGGTTGTGCCGAGCCTGGTAGTCGGGTGTGGTTGTCGGTGAGCGCGAACCCTAAGCGCAAATACAGTATGACTTGGGAGCTGGTCGAAACCGCTAGTGGCGAGGCGGTGTGTATTCATTCTGCTTTAGCGAATGGATTGGTAGACGAGGCGCTGCAAGCCGGGCAAATTTCGGAATTAGCGGGCTACCCGAATTGGCAGCGCGAAAAAAAGCTCGCCTCGGCTAGTCGTATAGATTTTTATGCGCCGGCGGCCAATGGTCTACCGGAGTGCTATGTCGAGGTGAAGTCAGTGACCTTGGACTGCGGCGGCGGCCGCGGTGCGTTTCCCGATGCAGTGAGTAAGCGAGCGAGCAGGCATATTGTCGACTTGTGTGAGCTGCGGGAGCAGGGCGCCCGAGTGGTGTTGTTATTCGCGGTACTGCATGTGGGAATTCAGCGCGTGACACCCGCCGCACATATTGACCCCGTTTACGCGACGACCTTAAGCGCTGCAGTGGACGTAGGCTTGGAGCTTATTGCTTATAAAGCTGATATTAGCCTTGATGGCATGGTGCTCGGCGGGTCTCTGCCGGTGTGTTTATAGCGTTAATCGCACAGGGTGATCATGCCGTTGTCGATTTGGAATGGGACGGCTTCCAATTCCTTGCCCATACAAGGCCCCGCAACGCAATGGCCATTTTCGATGATAAATAATGCACCGTGGGTTGAGCACTGGATCAGTGAGTCATCGTAATCTAGAAATTGATTTTCCTGCCAATTGAGCTCAATGCCAAGGTGCGGGCAGCTATTGCGATATAGATAAATTTCTCCGCGTAGGCGAACAGCAAAGAGGCTTTGTTCGGCAGATTTGAAACCCTTTGAGCCGGGGTCAGGAATCTCGTTTATATGACAAAGTGTGCGCATAAATTGGATTTTCAAGTTTGGCAGTCGGTCGAGCCATAATGGCTCTGACCGATGTGGATTGAGAGGAGGTTGCCAGCAAAAGTTTAATGGCCGGGTTCAATCAGGCGGTCATCGCCTTCGCTTTTAAAAGCGTGGCGAATGGCTGGTAGCATTCGGTCGACAGAGTCGCGGCCTTCCTGAATCGCTTCAGCGGCGCAGCTAAACTCCATTAAACCAATATGCCCGAGTCGCGGCCACAGCATGATGTCGGCGGGTTCACCGGCAAGTCGACTGCGGGTAATACGATCCTGCATAATATTTATGGCGCTCATCATGACCGCGATGGTGCCCGGCGGCTCGGCTTTTTTGTCGTCTTCACTGCCCCGGAAATTGCTGGCGGCTTCTTTAACGGACGCGGCAAAACGGCTAAAAGCGGCGCCTAAGAAGGGATCTTGGCCATCTTCCTCGTCGCCATCGTTATCTTCAAAGGTGGGCTGCTCTTCTTCAGCCTCTTCCTCTTCAGTGATTTCTTCTACGTTGGTCGCTTTGGCATTGCTAATCACTTTTTGGCGCCCGACGAGGTCGCTATTTAGATCGACGCCGATAATGATGTCGGCGCCGAGAGCGCGACATACGGATACCGGCACGGGGTTTACAAGACCACCGTCGACTAGCCAGGAGTTACGAAAGGGTACTGGGGTCAGTATGCCGGGGATAGCCATAGAGGCGCGCACCGCGTCCCAAAGCGGGCCGCGTTGTAACCAAACTTCTCTGCCGCGTACCAAATCGGTGGCAACGGCGGCGAAGGGTTGGTCTAAATCTTCAATATTGGGATTGCCGTACTCTCGTGCAAAAAAGTCGATGAGTCGCGTTGCATGGGCGACGCCGCCCGTGGCGCCGAGGCTGACACTCATATAGTGGAGAACTTGCGTCGTACTTAGGGATTGAATCCAATGCTCAAAATGGTCGAGTTTTCCGGTGAGAAAACAGGCCGCGATAATCGAGCCTACTGAGGTGCCGCAGAGAATGTCTGGGCGGATACCTAGCTCCTCAAGGCGTTGGATAACCCCGATATGGGCCATGCCCCGGGCCGAACCACTGCCGAGGGCTAAGCCAATTTTTTTTACATGTCCATAGGACTCGTTCACGTATTCTTACTCCAGAATTTCAAGTCGGTGCATTTGCCGGTAGTATGATGCCATGAAGCTTCAATACCTTAAACCGCGCGAATAGTATGCACCCATGAAGGATCCAACAGTAAGTGCCGATTTGGTTTTAGGGCGTGAGGAATCCGCAAATGTACTGTTTTGCGGTGTTCCTGTGCATCGGGCCATTATCGCACCGTTAACAGCGCTGCAAGCCGACGCAGCCAAAGCGGGTTTTGATTTGCGCTTAGTCAGTGGCTATCGCAGTTTTGACCGCCAATTGGCAATTTGGAATGCCAAGGCGCAGGGCAAACGCGCGGTGTTAGACAGTGCTGGGCATACCCTCGACATTAGTACGCTTTCAGAGTCTGAGCTGATCAATGCCATTATGCGGTGGTCGGCACTGCCTGGTGCGTCACGACATCATTGGGGTAGCGATATCGATATCTACGATGCGGCGGCAGTTACTGCCGACTACGTCGTGCAGTTAACCCCTGATGAAGTGGCTGATACCGGTGTTTTTGGTCCCTTGCATCTGTGGTTGGATCAGCAGTTTGCGAGTGGTGGTGGTCATGGTTTTTTTCGGCCATATGCTGTGGATCGCGGCGGTATTGCGCCCGAGCGCTGGCACTTAAGTTACGCCCCCTTAGCTGCAAAGTGTGATGCAGTGATTAGCGAAAATTTATTGCGCGAGATATTAAGTAACGTAGAAAATTTGTGTTTGCGAAAAGGTATTCTGGACGAGTTAGATAAACTTTATTCTCGTTATGTGGCCGTGCCACCTTCGTGCTACCCCGAACCGATATTTACCGATTTAATAAACAAGGCTTAAGGAATGAATGCAGCAGTAGATGATCTGTGGCTTGCCATGACAAGCGAGGCCCGGGATTACGGACAGAATGAGCCGGTGCTGGCCAGCTTTTATCACGCGAGTATTTTAAATCACGCCAGTTTTGCCGATGCACTGAGTTTTCATATCGCCTCTAAGCTGGGCTGCGATTCCGTTCCGGCGATGTTAATTCGCGATGTGTTCAGTGAGGCCTTTATTAGCGACCCGACAATCGTTAGTTCTGCGGCGATGGATATTCGCGCCCATTATGATCGCGATCCCGCATGTGATCATTACGGAATGCCGTTTTTATATTTCAAAGGCTTTCAGGCGATTCAAGCCTACCGTATTGCCCATTGGTTGTGGGCGCAAAAACGTGAGTCACTGGCATTGTTTTTGCAAAATCGCATAGCCAGTGTTTTCGATGTGGATATTCACCCAGCGGCGGTAATTGGTTGTGGAGTGATGGTGGACCACGCGACGGGCTTGGTAATTGGTGAAACAGCGGTAGTTGGAAACAATGTGTCTATGTTGCACTCCGTGACCTTAGGTGGCTGTGGAAGTGGACCAGGGCCGCGGCATCCGCATATTCATGATGGCGTATTAATCAGTGCCGGAGCCAAGGTGCTTGGTAATATTATTGTTGGTGAAGGCGCAAAAATTGCTGCAGGTAGCGTGGTGTTAAGTAGTGTGGCGCCACACGCTACCGTAGCGGGGGTACCGGCAAAACAGGTTGGGGTATTGTCTGTTGATTTACCGGCATTAAACATGGATCAGAATATCAGCGACGAGGCCTAATGAGGCTAGTTATTTCGCCCAGTATTCTTAGATTACATCTGTTATATTGTGGGTTGTAGAGGTCCCATAAATTTAAAAGGGAGGTGCTTGTGAGCGTTAAACTATTAGATAATAAGGCGTTTTACGGCTATCGGGTGCGCCGTACAGTTGCGGGGAAGTTGTATCAGGAATATTTCTCGCTAAAAAACGGTGGTACTCGACTGGAAGGAAAGTTAAAGAGCGAGGTGGAAAAACAGGCAAAGGCGCGAGATGCAGTTCTTGAGGCTGAGCAGCGTCGTTATATTGAAGAGACGAAAGAAGATCGCTGTTTTAAAAGCGACGGTACGGTACGCGGGATTAGTTATTTATTAAAGACTGAAAAAAGCGGAAATTTAACGCCGATTTTTCAGGTTGGTGTCGCATCAAAAGTTGAGAAAAAAACCGTATGTACCAGTTTCTCGCTTAATGCTCACGGCAGTGATGATGCTTGGCATAAAGCGGTTGAAGCTTATTCCAAACACAAATCGATTCATAAAAACTCGAAGTTATATCAGCGCTTATTGAAGGCCATGCCCGAAGTGGGCTGATTGATGGCGTTCTTTTGCATAGTGCGTGATGCACAAAAACGGGGCCTTGAGTCCCTTTTTTTTGCCTTTAAAAACGCGAGGGGCGCTGTGCTAGTTGGTGTCTCTGGCGGGCGGGGTTAAGGCGTGAATTTCGTGATGATATTTGATTGGCTGGAGAGATGTTGCGGGGCCGCAATTGGCCCCGCTGCAGAACTTAGCCTTTGTAGGCCGCTGCCGCTTTCATGACTTCAGCGCGAGCTTCTTCACTGCCAGCCCAGCCGTCGATTTTTACCCATTTTCCTTTCTCAAGATCTTTGTAATTTTCAAAGAAATGTTCAATCTGTTGAATAAGCAGAGCAGGAAGATCTGAAGGCTCTTTCACGTCTTTGTAGAGCACGGTGAGTTTGTCGTGGGGAACAGCTAACAGCTTGGCGTCTTTACCCGCTTCGTCACTCATGTTGAGAATGCCGATAGGGCGGGCGCGAATAACTGAGCCGGGGACAACGGGGTAGGGAGTAACAACCAATACATCCAGGGCGTCGCCGTCTTCTGACAAGGTGTTGGGAATATAGCCGTAGTTCGCAGGGTAGAACATAGGGGTGGCCATGAAGCGGTCAACCATCAGCGCGTCGTAGTCTTTGTCGATTTCATATTTGATGGGGCTGCTATTGGCAGGGATTTCAATGGCAACGAAGATATCGTTAGGCAGGTCTTTACCGGCCGGAATTTGTGTGTAGCTCATGACGGGCTTCCATTTTGGTTTGTGGTTGGGGTTAAAATCTGCGCCGATTATAAACTGTGTAGGATTTTATTGCCAAAGCTGGAAAAAGGTCGGCTACTACTGAGGTAACAGCCGACGAGGGGGGAGACTAGCTGTTTGCGGTGAGCTCAGCGACTTAGCTATACCTGGATTTGAACCAACTCACCTTCGGTGCGAGCTTGATAGCAGGGAATGGACACTGTTTCGTCCTCCAAGCAATTGCCAGCCTCAAGACTGAAGTGCTGCTTATAGATTGGCGATGCCACGACTAAGGTGCCTTTTACGCTGCCGACGATACCGCGTGACAAGACGTTGGCGTTGCTAAAGGGGTCTTTGTTAGCGAGGGCGTAGACTTTATCTTCAACCCGAAAAATGGCTACTTGGGTTTCGTCGATCAATGCAGCTACGCCGGCGTTAGGCAATATGTCGTCAAGGCGGCAAACGGTGGTCCAAGACATGGTGTGTTCCTCGTGTAAAACGGTTTGAATCACTGGGTTATGCACGCAGTGATTCTCAGGTTGTATGGTTTAGGCTACGGCGATTAAATCGTCGGCATTCGTCATTTTCTCAGCGTCTGTGGCTGGACGAATTTGGCCGCGCTCCTGAATGAAGACGATTTCCTTGTCAGCTTTATCGGCGTTCACAAAACTACGGAATTGTTTTACCTTCTCAGGGTTTTCAACGGTGGTTTTCCACTCACACTGGTAAGTGTCAACGACATGTTCCATTTCAGCTTCGAGTTCGGCGCAGATGCCGAGAGAATCATCAATAATTACTTTGCGTAGGTAATCGAGACCGCCTTCGAGATTCTCCATCCATACCGAGGTACGCTGTAGACGATCTGCGGTGCGCACATAAAACATGAGGAAGCGGTCGATGTATTTGATCATGGTGTCGGTGTCGATGTCTGATGCAAACAAATCGGCATGGCGCGGCTTCATGCCGCCGTTACCACACAGGTACAGATTCCAGCCTTTCTCTGTAGCGATAACACCGACATCTTTGCTCTGGGCCTCGGCACATTCCCGAGTACAGCCAGACACGGCCATTTTAAGCTTGTGTGGCGAGCGCAGCCCCTTGTAGCGGTTTTCTAAATCGATGGCTTGGCCAACACTATTTTGTACACCATAGCGACACCAGGTTGAGCCAACGCAGGATTTTACCGTGCGCAGCGATTTGCCATAGGCGTGGCCAGACTCAAAGCCGGCGGCGATCAACTCTTCCCAAATGGGCGGCAACTGATCGAGGGTGGCGCCGAATAAGTCCACGCGCTGGCCGCCAGTGATTTTGGTATAGAGATTGTATTTTTTGGCGACTTGGCCGACCGCGATCAGACCGTCGGGGGTGACTTCGCCACCCGCCATGCGCGGAACAACCGAGTAGGTGCCGTTTTTCTGCATATTGGCCAAGTAGCGATCATTGGTGTCTTGCAGGCCGGCGAGCTTGGGTTCAAGAATATAGTCGTTCCAGCAGGACGCTAAAATCGACGCTGCGGTCGGTTTGCAAATTTCACAACCGTGGCCGCTGCCGTGTTTTTCCAATAGCTCGTCAAAGGATTTAATTTGCCCAACCTTAACCAAGTGGAATATTTCTTGGCGGGTGTAAGGGAAATGTTCGCAAAGGTCGGTGTTGACCTCTACGCCCATTTTGGTCAGTTCCGCATTCAATACTTGGCCGACTAGCGCGGTACAACCGCCGCAGGTCGTGGCGGCCTTGGTGCAGGCCTTTAGATCGCCAACGGTCATAGCGCCGCCTTGCACTGCGGCGCATAAATCGCCCTTGCTGACGTTGTTGCAAGAACAGATTTGCGCGACATCGGGGAGGGCGTCAACACCTAGACCAACACCGGCGCTGCCATCTAAGCTCGGCAGAATCATGCTCTCTGGCTGCTCGGGCAGGGTAATTTTGTTCAGGGCAAACTGGAGCAGGGTGCCGTAATCATTCGCTTCGCCTATCAGTACGGAGCCCAATAAGTGCTGGCCGTCGCCGCTGACCACAATCTTTTTATAGACCTCGGCTTTTTCGTCTATAAAGGTGTAGCTCTTGGCGCCGGGGGTGCTGGCATGCGCATCGCCAATCGAGGCAACATCAACACCCATTAGCTTGAGCTTAGTGCTCATGTCGGCACCGGTGAATGCCTTCTCTTCTATGCCGCCCAGCACGTGGTCGGCGGCAACCCGGGCCATATCCCAGCCCGGCGCAATCAAACCGTAAATGCGACCGCCCCACAGGGCGCATTCGCCAATAGCGTAAATCGCTGGGTCTGAGGTTAAGCAGCTGTTGTCGATGACGATACCGCCGCGCTCGCCTACTTCAAGTTCGCACTGTCTGGCGAGCGCGTCTTGGGGGCGAATACCGGCAGAGAAAACCAAAATATCAGTTTCAAGCTCCGCACCATCGGCAAATTGCAGTTTGTGAACGCAGTCCTCACCGTCGATGATCTGCTGGGTGTTTTTCTGCGTGTGTACGGATACGCCCAAATCCTCTATTTTGCGGCGAAGCAGTGCGCCGCCACCTTCGTCAACCTGCACTGCCATAAGACGCGGAGCAAATTCAATAACGTGGGTCTTTAAGCCTAAATCCATTATCGCCTTAGCGGCTTCAAGGCCGAGTAAGCCACCGCCAACCACGGCGCCGACTTTGGCGTTGGCCGCTGCAGCGGTAATGGCCTCTAAATCTTCGATAGTTCGGTAAACAAAGCAGTTTTTGCGATCGTGGCCCGGTACCGGCGGCACAAAGGGGAAAGAGCCCGTGGCCAGTATCAACTTATCGTAGGCATACTGTTCGCCCTTGTCGGTGCTGACGGTTTGCGCGGCGCGATCGATGGCGATGACTTTTTCATGAGTCAGCGCGGTAATACTGTTTTCGCTGTAAAAGCCTTCTTTAACCATATTCAGTGAGGCGGCTTCACGGGTTTCAAACCAGGCGGTAAGGTGAACCCGGTCATAGGCTGGGCGCGGCTCTTCACCAATAACCGTGATGTCGAATTGTCCGCCTTGGCCACTTTCAATAATCGACTCAATAAATTGGTGGCCAACAGGTCCATTACCAATAATAAGCAGGCGTTGTTTGTCTGTCATGGTTACTTCCTTAAATGCGTTGCGCGGTGGCTAGCGTCGGCGGCCGGTGCTGCAGATGGATATTGCATTAAAGAAAAGCAAAAGCTGTGCCACAGTTTGGATCGCACGTTAACGCTATGATTTGTAAGAAGTATTTTTTGAAGCTGCGCCTTGTTGGGGCGGTTTTTTGCGCAGAGAAGCCGGGCTTGCGGAATTTGCTGGGGCGCTGCGCGCCAATATGGTGCGCTTGTTTGCGCCTGATTCGTATTGTTAGGTGCTTCAAAATAATGCAATTAATTAGTTTGATTACTTAAAAATAAAAAATAATTGTTTTAAAACAAGCGGTTAGTGTTTTTGTTCCAGAGCGGTGCGGGTCTTTGGCACAGGCCTTGCTGTTCCATGGCAATACTTTTAAATGGCCATTATGGAGCTGTTAATGTCTTCCTCAACTTTAAATGTGCTTGACCTCAAGCAAGAAAAAATTCGATTGCTTCACCTTAGTTGGTTTGCTTTTTTCCTAAGTTTCGTCGTGTGGTTTAATTTTGCGCCGATGTTGTCGTCAATCAAAGAAGCCTTTGATCTGACCAGCCAACAGGTAAAAGCCTTAATGATTTTGAATGTCGCGTTGACGATACCGGCGCGGGTTATCGTTGGTATGTTGGTGGATCGTTTTGGTCCTCGTATTGTGTACAGCGCCTTATTGGTGACCGGCGGAATGATGTGTGTGGCATTTGCGTTTGCTAATAGCTACGAAACAATTGCCTTGCTGCGTTTTTTAATGGGCTTCATCGGTGCTGGTTTTGTTATTGGTATTCGCTTGGTTGGTGAGTGGTTCCCGGCTCGTCAAGTAGGTTTGGCGGAAGGCGTATACGGCGGTTGGGGAAACTTTGGTTCTTCGGCAGCGGCAATGATCCTGCCTAGCTTGGCACTGTATTTCGGTGGTCCAGACGGCTGGCGTTATGCCATTGCCATGACCGGCGTGATGGCGTCAGTCTACGGCGTGTTTTTCTACTGGCGTGCGCGCAATACGCCCAAAGGCTCTACGTATTTTAAACCGAAGAAGTCCGGTGGTTTAGTGGTGAGTAGTAAGCGCGACCTCGTGTTTTACATTGCCATGTGTGTACCTATGTATCTCGCTTTGGCGACATTAACGTGGAAGTTGTCACCGGTTAATCTCGGCTTGCTAAATGGCGCGGCGGCAACGGCCTTGTATGTTGTTTTAGTGGTGCTTTTTATTTTTCAAGTTAGTCAAATAATCCGAGTCAATAGCGATGTCTTAAACAATGTCGATATTCCAGAAATGCAGCGTTACAAGTTTAAGCAAGTAGCAATTCTCAATGTCGCTTACTTCGTTACCTTTGGTTCTGAGTTGGCGGTAGTGTCTATGCTGCCTCTGTTCTTTATGGAAACCTTTGACTTAAGTGCAGTGACCGCGGGCATGTTGGCGGCGGGCTTTGCATTTATGAACTTAGTGGCGCGTCCCGGTGGCGGTTACTTGTCTGATAGGTTTGGACGTCGTAAATCGCTTTCTATCTTGGTGTCCGGCTTGGCTGTAGGCTATTTGGTGCTGAGCAATATTGACTCTACTTGGACTATTTGGGTTGCGGTTGTTGCCACCATGTGTTGTTCGTTCTTTGTGCAGGCTGGTGAGGGCGCCGTGTTTGCAATCGTGCCCTTGGTTAAACGCAGTATGACAGGCCAAATTGCGGGTATGACCGGCGCCTATGGCAACGTTGGTGCAGTAATCTTTTTGACGGTGTTGTCATTTGTGAGCGCTTCCCAGTTCTTCTTGGTGATTGCTGCTTGTGCGGGCGTGGTGTTCATTGCCGTGCAGTTTATGGAAGAGCCCCAGGGACACACTGCTGAATTAAACGAAGACGGTAGTGTCGCGCTGATCGAAGTAAGTTAAAGTGCAGAGAATGTTTAGAGATATGGCTGCGATGTATACCTTGGGAAGTTTTAATGCACTTTGATGGTGGATTGAAGTTGGCGATTGCCCAGCGCAGCAGCGCTGGGCAAAAGTCCGTTAACGAAGACAGTTTGGGTATTTGCGTTCCCAAAGACGAGCAGTTAACAACCAAGGGCGCAGTGGCTGTGATTGCCGATGGCGTATCAGCAGCAGAAGCCGGTAAAGAGGCGGCGGAAACTTGTGTGACCGGATTTTTGAGCGATTATTTTTCAACTCCGGACTCTTGGTCGGTAAAGCGTTCTGCCCAACAAGTACTGAATGCCTTAAATCGTTGGCTATATGGTCAAGGGCAAAGTTATTTACAGGCAGAGAAAGGTTATGTCTCAACTTTAAGTATTGCGGTCTTTAAGTCGCAAACTGCGCATTTATTTCACGTTGGCGATAGCCGCATTTATCGATTGCGCGATGGTTGCCTCGAGCAATTAACCCGCGATCATGCCATGCCGATTAGTAGGGGGAAATCGTACTTGACCCGCGCTATGGGCTTGGATATCAATTTGGATGTCGACTACCGCGCCGCCGATGTCGCATTGGCGGATATTTTTCTGTTGAGCACCGATGGCATTCACGATGTGCTTAATAGCAACCGCTTGCAGGCAATTATCAGTGAGGCTGGCGACGATCTGGAACTGGCATGTCAGCGCATGATAGACGAGGCGCTGGCAGCGGGTAGTGACGACAATCTCAGTTGTCAGCTGCTGCGGATAGATGCCTTGCCGCTTGAAGACGCGGGCGATGTGTATCGCAAATTAACGGCTTTGCCGTTTCCCCCACCGCTCTCCGTGGGGATGGTGGTGGATGGGTTGGTAATTGAAGAAGAGATTCACGCTAGCCCTCGCAGTCAGTTATACAAGGTGTATGACGCCACTGCAGATCGTCATTACGCCATGAAAACCCCGTCGGCGAACTACAATGATGACCCTGCTTACATAGAGCGATTTATTTTAGAAAGCTGGGTGGGGCGGCGTATTCAAAGCGAAAATGTTATCGAGGTTGTTGATCCACCGGTTCCGCCAAGTTGCCTGTATTATTTGTCGACGTTTGTGCCGGGCGTAACGCTTGGGCAGTGGATGCGGGCACATCCGCAGCCATCGACTCAGCAAATGTTAGATATTATTTTGCCTGCGGCCAAGGGTTTGCAGGCGATGCACCGGCGGGACACTATTCATCAGGATATTAAGCCCGACAATATATTGGTGGGAGATACTGGTCAGGTAAAGATCATCGATTTCGGATCTTGTTTTGTTGCGGGTCTGGCGGAAATAGCGGTACCGATAACGCGAGACCGTGTGTTAGGCACAGCCCAATACTCGGCGCCGGAACATGTGCTAGGACGCCGTCCGGGAACCCGTGCCGATCAATTTTCGCTGGCGGCGGTTGTTTTTGAAATGCTAACGGCCCATAAACCCTATCAAGGACGTTTAGAAAGTTGCACCACTACGGCTGCATTTACTCGTCTCGAGTACATTTCTGCTAGCCATTACAACCCGCATGTACCGTTGTGGTTAGATGCCGCACTAAATCGGGCCTTAAGTATTAGCCCCGAACTTCGTTATAACGATATAGCGGAGTTTGTCCACGATCTACAGCACCCGAACCCAGCGTATAGCAAAGACAGTTTCCAGCCTTTGTTAAACCGTAATCCATTAATGGTTTGGCAGGGCGTTTCGTTTTTACTGCTCTTGGGGCTGATCTGGAGCTTGGCACACTAGTTCTTATTAGCTATCTGGAAATTTCCGCGGTGTACTCTCTTTGAGCTGTTGTGGTGCAAAACGAGAGGCTACGCCTATTTCTTTGTGTATAAAAGTAGTGCGTCAACGTCGTTTTTCTCGACAGTATACTTTTAACGTCACATGCCTATCTCATCTTTCACTGCATTTTTTGTGCTTTCGCAGCCGTACGCACCAATTATTTCTTCTAATGACTAAAGTAATCTGCTCATAAATTTTTAAAGTGCTTTCCGTTGGCGCGCCTTTTGCTGTCACTACCTTGAATGTATTTACTTATGTGGGAGTGCAGCGCCGCTTCGGCCTGCACTGATTACTGAAATGCGGAAATAAAAGCGGTGTAGTTTGTGACGATGCCATTACCAAGCTTTGTAAAGCGCGTACTTTGTGCTTGTTTAGTTCTGCTTCCCCTCGCGGCCGCCAGCGTGGAAGAGGCAGACCTAAAGACACAGGCATTAGACTTATACAGTGATATCAAAGCGACAGAAGAAGCTGCGTTTCAGGATACCCGCTCTGTTGCATTGTATTTTGGGAATCGTGAACCGGATTTAATCGTTCGGGCAATTCAAGTGACGGTGGATGGCCGCGAAGTTGCGCGCTATACCTATAGTGATTTGGAAATAGAATCCATCCGTAACGGCGGGATTCATCTTCTCGCTGATTTGCGGCTTCCGATTGGGCGCTATGCAATCGGTGTGAAGGCGACAGCCATGAGTGTTGAGGGCGGGCCACACGCCGAGCGTCTATACCCTTATATTGAAGAAACTTTTGCGCTCGAAAGAAATACCCAATGGGAATTGGCGCTGGTACACGACGCTTGGTTTAAATGGCAAAATAAAGCGGCAATAAAAGTACAAGAGCGCGGGATTAAAAATAGTGTTAGCGATTCGCTGCGCTTAAAGGCCATGTACTTTAATGCCGAGCGCCACCAAGCATTTGAAGCCTTGGCTGATGCCCTCGCTGTTCTCAAAGCCGGTGGTCGGGCGGATCAGTTTTCGCCGTCACTCACGCAGGCTCTAAATCGCAGTGCGTATGAGTTTGGTTTAGTGGATATCCCCGCCACCTTAAAGCCAGTGCTACATAACGACCAGGCCCGTCAAAGCCCTCAGATCAGTCCGGTGTATTCGCAATACAATGCAGGCGTTGAGTTGCTGAAACGGGGGGAGTGGGCTCAAGGTGTACAAACGCTCATGGCTCTGAGTGCTGGGGAGTACGTCGAATATGATGAATTGCTACTTCGGGATAAAATTAATTTAGCGCTTGGCTTTCACTTTTTAAAACAGGGTGATAGCGAGCTCTCCGCAAAATATTTTAGATTAGTAAGGCGCTTAAGTCCCTATGCCAATAAAGCATTAGTAGGTTTGGGCTGGGCCTTGCTAAGTCCCCGTCAGAACCGAGTTCCGGCCCCTGTTGATGCCTTGGGGGCGGCGGCGCCATCCACCGCTTATTTATGGTCCGGCTCAGAAGATGAAATAGCGTGGGCGCGACGACACACGCCGTTTAGACGGGCGTGGGCGGTCGCATCCGGAGGTAAGGCCGAAGATTTGCAGGCTGCCCTAGTGCCGTGGATGGAGTTAATGAATCGCGACCCCCTCGATCCCGCCGTGCAAGAAGGCCTACTAATTCTGCCCTACGCCATGTCGCATTGGGCGGGCCAGGCGCAGCGCGCCGACAGCTATTACGCCTTGGCAACGAGCCGCTTGGCGGAGGCGTTGCAGCGGCTGAATAGCGCAAGCGCTGATGTTCAACGCGGCGGCTTACGCAACGCGATTGATTTAGCTGACCAGCGCGAAAGCAGTGGCTGGAATATTTGGTTGTCGACTATTTATGATAGCAAGGATGGCTATTTGGATTTATTACTTGAGGGTTCGGCGTTTTACCGAGCGTTGCAGGATTATCGCCAAATCGCGCGTATTTACCATGTCCTTAGCGGCTATAAGGACAGCGCGGTAGTTGCCGCTAACGATGGCGCTTTGGGCGGAAAGCTTAGTGATTTATTGCCGCGCTTGGCACTAAATGTTGCTCGCAGTGCGGAAATTATTGATCGCATAGCGCTTGCGGAATTAAGTCGTCATCGTAAGCGGACTGAAACGTATTTGGCCGAAGCTAATTTTGCCTTGGCGCGGAACCACGAAAATGCTCGTCGTAGTTTGACCCGCGTGGTGTGGGATGGCGAGGAGCGGCAATAATGCATAGCGCTGTGCCTAAAAATCGATTTCAAGGTTTCGGAGCTGTCGTCTTGTTGGGTCTGTTGTCGGCTTGTCAGCATGGTGTGCTACCCGATAGCGAGACGCAGACTATTGGTGATTTACTTGAGCGCAATGGTCAGCGCCCAGATCGACTTATTATGGCGAAGTTGCCGCGGGCCACAGTTGATGATGTTGACGTGGCAAGTCAAAGGATTAAGGCAGCGGCGCTGAATCATTATCAGGCTGTTTTGGACTTGCATTCTGCGCCTGGTGTGCGCGCGGAGGCTATGCGTCGTTCTGCTGACTTGCGTATTGAAGCCGCTGCTCAAGGCTTGGAAGTGAATCAGTCCGAGGTCGCGCTAGCGCTTGGAATGTATCAAGACCTGCTGAGCGAATTTCCCGATTACCCAAATAAAGACCATGTTATATACCAGCTCGCACGGGCTTATGAGCTGTCTGGTCGTCCCGATCTAGCCATTGATACCCTTCGTGATCTAGCAAAGGATTTTCCGCAATCCAGCCGCGCCAATGATGCACTATTTCGCTCTGCCGAAATGCTCTATTTACGTAAGCGCTATAGCGAGGCGAGCAAGCAATACCGGCACTTACTTGAGCAGGATGCAACTACGCCATATTGGCATATGGCCCAATATAAATACGGTTGGAGCCAGTATCTGCTAAACCAAGCAGATACTGCTGCCGGTGCCTTTACCGCGATACTGATGCACTTGACGATTAACCGCGAAGTGGAAAGTGTAGAGCAATTATTAGCACTGGTGCCGACCACAAAAAGAGAACTCGTTCGCGACAGTTTGCGCGCTTTATGTTTAGCGTTAGCGGCAAAGCCCGAGGGCCACAAAATTAACAATTATTTTGCGGCGCTACCAAGCAATAAATTTTATCCGGTGGTGTACAGCAGTCTTGGTGAGTTGCTCCTTAGTAAACAGCGTTATACCGATGCCGCCAGTGTATATGCGGATTTTGCGAGCGCCTATCCGCAGCACGCCCTGGCAATGAGTTTCAGTGAAATGGCGATTGCGGCGTACCGAAATGGTGGTTTTACTGATGTCATGATTGCTGCTCAGGAGGCCTATATTGAGCGCTATGGCAATGACATCCTAGCGGTTGATACTGCGCCGCCACAGCACGATTTACTACGAGGGTATATGGTCGAGGTGTTGCGTTATCGGCATGCAGAAGCACAGGAAACTGCGGATCCGAACTTACGCCAGGCGCGCTTTGTCAGCGTGGCGGCGAGTTATCGGCGTATGCTTACCATGCTTCCGAATGACGCTGAATTTGCCAAGACGAGTATGCGTTATGCCGACGCATTATTTGACGCGGGAGAGTTAAATGCAGCGGGGGATCAATACAGTCTGGTCGCCTATGAGTTGAGTGATCACGATAATGCCGAAGACGCCGCATTAGCGGCCGTAAAAGCCTACCGCGCGTGGTTGGCCGTGGCGCCAGAGCGAGAGCGCGACGTCGCGCAGCAGGCGGTAATTGCCGCTAGCACCAAAATGGCGGCGGCCTTTCCCCTGCACCCCGAACGCAACCGCGTGCTATTGGCCAGCGCTGAAGATTTGTACATGTTAAAGCGCTACGAGGAGGCGATTGCAATTTCCCGTCCTTTGTTGGCAAGTGCTGATCGGCAAGAGTCACATTTAACGCGCAAGGCCTTAAGTATTACGGCTGACGCCTTCTTCGCGCAAAATAATTTTGCACAAGCTGAGCGCTATTACAGTCGGCTTATGGGCATGTTATCGGGGAAACAGGCGCTTCGTCTTATTGCCGCCGAGCGCTTATCCGTGTCGGTGTATCGTCTCGCTGAAGAAGCGCGGGCGAATGGCGATGGAGCTTTGGCGGCAAATCTGTTTTTACGCGCCGCTAAGTTGAGTCCTAAGTCGGAATTACAGGCCAACGCGAGTTTTGATGCGGCGGGGCAGTTCTATGCAATTGAAGATTGGCAGAGCACGGCAGATGTGTTGCAAAACTTTGCTAGCTCCTTTCCCCGCCATGCAATGGCGGCTGAAGGTGAAAAGCTATTAGCCGAGACATATCAAAAATTGGCGCAACCGGCATTGGCAGCGGCGGCTTACGCGCGTATCGCGCTGCGTAGTGTAGAGACGGTTGAAACCCGCCGCCACGCTAGTTATTTGGCGGCAAAACTTTATGGTCAAGCGGGACAGCTGGCGCGGGAGCGAACTGCGCTAGAAAACTATGTCAGTCACTTTCCAGAACCACTGCTGGAGGCTCAACAATTTCGTCAGCGCTTGAGCAATATAGCGGCCGCGCGTAGCGAAACGCAGTTGCGGTGGTTGAACGACATCG
>NZ_JBFJWS010000008.1:0-48870 GCF_041623545.1 Zhongshania sp.
CGTACCGGCGTTGCCGGGTGCAACAAATACTGTTTCAACCTGTGCTGACTGGGCAACTTTCCAGGCCAGAGCATGTTCGCGGCCGCCGTTGCCAATAATGAGTACATTCATATGGTTGGGTGAACGCTTGATGGGAGATGAGAGACGCAAAACCTCGGTCTGTCATCGCTATCGGCGTTCAGGCTCCTTTATCTGTATTTAAGTTCAAGATTGGATTGGGAGGCAGGGGTGTCTTTTGCATCTCCCGTCTCCCGTCTCCCGTCCAGCATCTCGCGCGATCAGTGGCGGAAGTGACGCATACCGGTAAATGCCATCGCAATACCGTACTCGTCGGCAGCGGCAATTACTTCTTCGTCGCGAATCGAACCGCCGGGCTGGATAACGCATTTAATCCCTGCCGCGCCCGCATTGTCTAAGCCGTCGCGGAAGGGGAAAAAGGCGTCAGAGGCCATGACCGCGCCGGCAACTTGCAGGCCGGCATGCTCGGCTTTGATCGCGGCGATACGGGCGGAGTTGATGCGGCTCATCTGGCCTGCGCCGACACCGATGGTCTGGCGATTTTTAGCGTAGACAATGGCGTTGGACTTAACGAACTTAGCGACCTTCCACGCGAAGATCATGTCGTCTATTTCGCTTGGTTCAGGCTGACGCTTGGTGACAATTTTGAGATCGGCGGCGGTGATCATGCCGAGGTCGCGATCTTGGACCAGTAGGCCGCCATTTACCCGTTTGTAGTCGAAGGCAGGGTTGCTCGTGCTCCACTGGCCACAGCTGAGTAGGCGCAGGTTTTTCTTTTCAGCGACAATGGCGGCGGCTTCTTCGCTAACCGTTGGCGCAATAATCACTTCAACAAATTGACGATCGCAGATTGCTTTCGCGGTGGCGGTGTCAAGTTCGCGGTTAAAGGCGATGATGCCGCCAAACGCGGATTCGGGATCAGTGGCAAATGCCAAATCATAGGCTTCGCCAATGCCGTTTAACGATACGGCAACACCACAGGGATTGGCGTGCTTAACAATGACACAGGCGGGTTTTACAAAAGATTTAACACACTCCAGTGCTGCGTCGGTGTCAGCGATATTATTGTACGATAGCGCTTTACCTTGTAGTTGGGTCGCAGTGGCAACGGAGGCCTCACTGGGGTGGCGTTCAACGTAAAAGGCGGAGTCCTGATGGGGATTTTCACCATAGCGCATGTCTTGGGCTTTGATAAATTGGCTATTAAAGGTGCGCGGGAATTTTTCGGTACCGCCGGGAACGAGGCGACCAAAGTAATTGGCGATCATCCCGTCGTACGCGGCGGTGTGCTCGTAAGCTTTAATGGCTAAGTCAAAACGAGTGGCGAGATTAGTGCAGCCGTTATTGGCTTGCAGTTCGTCGAGCACTACTTGGTAGTCTGTAGCATTTACTACGATAGCGACATCACGGTGGTTTTTGGCCGCGGCGCGAACCATGGTTGGTCCGCCAATATCGATATTCTCTACTGCATCTTCTAGTGTGCAGCCAGGTTTGGCAACGGTCGCCTCAAAGGGGTAGAGGTTGACAACGACCATATCAATCGCGTCGATGCCGTGATCCGCCATGATGCTGTCGTCAATGCCGCGACGGCCAAGAATGCCGCCGTGTACTTTTGGGTGCAGGGTCTTGACTCGGCCATCCATCATTTCCGGAAAACCGGTGTAATCGGATACTTCCGTTACTGCAATGTCATTTTGTTTAAGCAGGGCAAAGGTGCCGCCGGTCGACAGTAACTCAACGCCGAGTTTGCTGAGTTCGCGGGCGAATTCAACGATGCCAGATTTATCGGAAACGCTGATTAGCGCGCGTTTTACGGGACGGGCCTGATTGTCAGTAGTCATGCAGAGAGTATTACCTTAAGGTTTAAAAAGTCGGTGCTAATCTTTGGCGGTAGATCAGTGTCTTACAATAAATCGTATTGCTTAAGCTTTTTGCGCAAGGTGCCTCGGTTTAAGCCTAGCATTTGTGAGGCGCGGGTCTGGTTGTTGCGGGTGTAACGCATAACTTCTTCCAGTAGCGGCGCTTCTACTTCGGATAAAACCATATTGTAGACATCGCAAACATCCTGGCCATCGAGATTGGTCAGGTAGTTATTCAGGGCAATTGCCACGCTGTCGCGCAAGGTTTTGGCCTTGCTAATATCGTCGGCCGACGGTGTTGGATTAGCGCTAACTTCGGTCATTACTGCGGTGTCGGTGCTGGTTAGGTTCATGCTGCTGCGTCCTGTAGGTATTGGCCGTGCTGTTCAAAATAGCGATGTACAGCATCTAATTGTGCACTGGCAGATTCTAGGCGGTTGAATTCACCGCGAAAGCCAGTGTTGGCGTTGTGCTCCTGCAAATACCATGCGCAATGTTTGCGCGCGATACGCAGGCCGTTCTGTTCCCCGTAAAAAAGGTGTAACGCGCTGATATGACTCAGCATTACTGCTTCTATTTCGGCTGCGGTCGCTGCCGGCGCTAATACCCCCGTCTCTAGGTAGCTGGCAATTTCTCTGAATAGCCAGGGCTTACCTTGGGCACCGCGACCGATCATTACACCATCGGCGCCGGTATAGTCCAGCACATACTTGGCCTGCTCAGCGCTTGTGATATCGCCATTGGCGAATACCGGTATGTTAATAGCCTGCTTTATCTCGGCAATCGTGTCGTACTCAGCCATGCCTAAATACCGGCACTCTCGGGTACGACCATGCACTGCCAGTGAGCTAATTCCGCAATCCTGGGCAAGTTTGGCAATGGCCAGCCCGTTGCGCTGATCGGGGGACCAGCCAGTGCGAATCTTCAATGTCACCGGAATATCGACCGCCGCTACCACCGCCTTAAGAATTTGCTCAACCAGCTCTGGCTCCTTTAATAGGGCAGAGCCGGCGGCGCGCTTACAGACTTTTTTTGCTGGGCAGCCCATATTAATGTCAATAATATCGGCGCCCATCTCCATGCAGCTGCGCGCCGCATCCGCCATCATCGCTGGCTCGGCGCCGGCAATTTGCACCGCGCGGGGTGTGTTGTTGTCGTGCGCCAAGCGCAAATGACTTTTGCGGCTTTGCCAAAGCTGTGTGTCGCTAATCACCATTTCTGACACGGTTAAACCGGCACCAAACTCCCGACATAATCTGCGGAAGGGCAGGTCGGTGATGCCTGCCATCGGCGCCAATACAGCGCGAGCAGGAAGCTTGTGAGAACCAATCTGGATCATCGCCATGCCCTGAGAGAGGGTGTTTAACAGTGGGAAAACAGGGCAGCTATGATACTCGTTTGCAGACTTTACCGGAAGACTTGCGCTCAGAAAATAACCAGTTCTGAGTGTGAAAGAAGTGCAAAAATGAGGCTTTACGGCAGCAGCTGTAACTGGTAGTTAACTGCCGCGGAGCCCGGGTCAACAATCTCTAAAGCGATGTGGACGGGTTGCTGGCTGGCAAGGTCTGACAGTGCATTGAGCTCCCCTGCAAGGTATTCCTGAGGGCGAAACACCCTGCTGGCAAGGGTTTGGCCGGAGATGTCGCTGAAGTCCAGTTTCAGTGCGGGGAAGGCGCTGGGTTCAGTGCTACGATTTAATAGAATCGTGTCGACAATTAGCGCGTTGGGGGCTTCGGGGTGCTTGCGGATCAGCAAATTGGTACTGACCACGTCGCCGAGTTTGCGAACTTCCGGGGCGCTGTCTTCACATAGGAGCGGGTGCACTGGGCATAGCGGGCGCAAATACTCGCCTGCTGGGCTGGCAAACAAGGCGGGCTTTTGCCAAAGGGCAATTTGACCCGCGAGAAGCAAAAGGGCTGTGAAGTTTGCGATTAGCCATGGCCAGCGTCGGCTTTGGTGGCGAGGGCGGTGGTGCTCAAAATCATGATTGACCGTGCTTAGATTGGCAATGAGGTCTAGGGGTGAGTCTGCCACTGGGGCTTGTGTGTGGCTTTCGCTATCTTCAGTGGAAATGCTCGCTACTGCAGATTCCTTGGCTTCCGCGCTTGCGGCAGCGCTAATTATCGGTGCTTCGTGCCCTGTTGTTGCATTGAAGATACCCATGCACACGCCGCAGCGTACCAAGCCCCCTGCTAACTCAAGTTGCTGGGCTTTGAGCCGAAAACGTGTGCTGCACTGGGGGCATGTAACACTTGATGGTGTAGCGTTAGTTGCTGAATCAGTGCTTTTTTGATGGTCGGTAGGCATTAGCTCAATGTACTTTTAGGCTTAAATTACGTGTGGTTTTTCTTGCCGTTAATGCGAACCCATTCGTCCTTCGCATTTAGTTCAAGGTCATTAAACCATTGACGGTAGCAATTCAGCAATTCCTGCGCTTGGGTATTAAGTATGCCAGACAGGCAGATAGGCGCATCAGGGTCGAGGCATGCCGCCAACTTAGGTGCCAGAGCAATCAGTGGGCCAGCGAGAATGTTAGCGACCATGACATCGCCATGTAAATTGCTAGGAATCTGCTCCGGTAGCAGACAGTCGATACGACTATCGTCAATATTGTTGCGCTGAGCATTGTCGCGGGTCGCAATGAGTGCTTGGGGATCGTTGTCAATCGCGATGACTTTTTCAGCGCCGAGTAGCAGTGCCGCAATGCCTAAAATGCCTGACCCGCAGCCATAGTCAATGACAGTTAGGCCGTCGAGGTTTTGCTGATCTAGCCACTGCATACACAGCCATGTCGTGGGGTGGGTGCCGGTGCCAAACGCGAGGCCGGGGTCAAGCAAGAGATTGACCGCGGTGGGGTCAACGGGCTCGCGCCAGCTTGGGCAGATCCATAAGCGCTCACCGCATTGAATCGGGTGGTAGCTATCCATCCATTCGCGTATCCAATCGCGGTCTTCCAAAATTTCACTGCGGTGCGGTGGCAAAGCTTGGCCGAACAAGGCTTCGAGTGCAATGAGGGTGGCTTCCATGTCAGTGTCTGCGGTAAATAGCCCAGTAACCCGGGTTTGTTGCCACATGGGCGTTTCGCCGACGCCGGGTTCGTATACCGGTTGGTCGGCGTTGTCTTCCATGGTCACTGCGGCGGCGCCAATTTCCAGTAGTGCATCTTCCAGCGTTGGCGCGGATGCTGGGTTGGTGTCCAAACGCAGTTGTAGCCAAGTCATAGTGCTAACTCTTTTCGGTAATAAATGGGTGTAAGTCACGAATATAAAAAAGGGGCCGAAGCCCCTTTTGGAAGTGCAGTTTAAACCATTTTACAGCTTAAGCTTCTTTTCCAAGTAGTGAATACTCACGCCACCTTCGCGGAAAGCGGCATCGCGTACCAAGTCGCGATGCAGGTCGGTGTTGGTGCGAATACCATCGACAACCAGCTCGTCCAAGGCGTTGCGCATGCGATTGAGGGCGATTTCGCGGTTGTCTCCCCACGTGATGATTTTGGCGATCATCGAGTCGTAATGCGGGGGGACGGTATAGCCACTGTACAAATGCGAGTCGACCCGCACTCCTAAGCCACCTGGCGCATGGTAGTGCTTGATCAAGCCAGGGCAAGGCATAAAAGTCTTGGGGTCTTCGGCGTTAATCCGGCACTCAAAGGCGTGGCCTTTAATCTGAATATCGTCTTGGGTAATAGACAGTTTTTCGCCGCCAGCAATTAAAAGCTGTTGTTTAATAAGGTCGACACCAGTCACCATTTCACTAACCGGGTGCTCGACCTGAATGCGGGTGTTCATCTCGATAAAGAAGAACTGACCATTTTCATAGAGAAACTCAAAGGTTCCGGCACCGCGATAATTGATTGCGATACAGGCGTCGACGCAAGATTTGGCCACTTGGGCGCGAATCTCATCAGGAATCCCCGGTGCTGGCGCCTCTTCTAATACTTTTTGATGGCGGCGTTGCAGGGAGCAATCGCGATCGCCGAGGTGAATCGCACTGCCTTGGCCGTCGGCTAAAACCTGGATCTCAACATGGCGGGGATTTTCGAGGAATTTCTCTATGTATACCGTACCGTCGCCAAAGGCGGAAGCAGCTTCCGATTGAGTAACGTATACAGCATTAAGAAGGGCTGCCTCGCTGTGAACAACCCGCATACCACGACCACCGCCACCTGCAGCGGCTTTAATGATCACGGGGTAGCCAATGCGCTTGGCCACTTTTAAGGTGTGTTCATTATCATCGGTAATGGGGCCGTCGGAGCCGGGTACGGTGGGAACCCCTGCTTTTTTCATGGCTTTAATGGCCGAGACTTTGTCGCCCATCATGCGAATTAAGTCAGGGGTTGGGCCTATAAATATAAAGCCGCTCTTCTCGACTTGCTCGGCGAAGTCCGCGTTTTCAGCAAGAAAGCCATACCCAGGGTGAATGGCGACTGAATCGGTGACTTCAGCGGCACTGATAATTGCTGGAATATTGAGGTAACTTGCTGGTGATGGTGCCGGGCCAATACAGACTGATTCGTCGGCGAGGCGAACGTGCATCAGGTCTCGGTCAGCGGCAGAATGCACCGCTACGGTCTTGATGCCCAGTTCTTTGCAGGCGCGCAAAATCCGCAGGGCAATTTCACCACGGTTGGCTATGACAACTTTTTTAAGCATTTGGAATCAATCCCTCTTTATGTGCTTTGAACATGGCTTTTGCCGGTGTTACACAATGGTGATTAGGGGTTGATCAAACTCAACGGGTTCGGCGTCGTCAACGAGAATAGCTTCAATCACGCCGGATTTATCCGCTTCAATTTGGTTCATCATTTTCATTGCTTCGACGATGCAGATAACGTCGCCAGCTTTGACGTGTTGACCCACTTCAACAAAGGCGGGCGATGATGGCGAGGGTGAACGGTAGAACGTGCCGACCATGGGCGATTTGATCACGTGACCACTAGGTCCTTTTGCTTCAACAGGAGCAGCTTCAGCGGTGGCAGGCGGCGCGGCAGCAGGTTGCGGCGCATATTGCACGGGCTGTTGCATATATTGGGGAGCCGCCATCATGCCTTTGGCGGCACTGTTGCGGCTGATGCGCACAGACTCCTCGCCTTCTTTAATTTCTAGCTCGTCGATATTGGATTCTTCGAGCAACTCAATTAGTTTTTTTACTTTTCTAATGTCCATAGTAACTCTCTTAAATGTGAGTGAATTAAAGTTGTTATTCGTTTAACTGGTTCATTGCTGCTTGAAGGGCGAATTCATAACCGGCAGCACCTAAGCCGCAGATCACGCCCTGAGCAATATCTGAAAAATAGGAGTGGTGCCGAAAACTTTCCCTTGCGTGGACATTGGATAAGTGCACTTCAATAAAGGGAATGTCGACAGCTAATAAAGCATCCCGCAGGGCAATACTGGTGTGGGTAAATGCCGCGGGATTGAAAATAATGAAATTGATGCCTTCTGGGCGCGCCAAGTGGATGCGCTCAATGAGTTCGTACTCGGCATTGCTTTGCATGGATTGCAGGTGGTGACCTGCAGATTTGGCAGACAACTGTAACTTAGTGTCGATGTCGGCGAGGCTTAAGCTGCCGTAAACCTCCGGTTCACGGCTGCCAAGCAGATTTAGATTTGGGCCGTGAAGTACAAGTATTGACGCCATAAATCGATTTCTCGTTGCATATTCAATATATAGAGCGATTGTGCCTCAATTGGTTTTATGAGTCCAACCCATCTCATGAATTTTTTGAGATAGAGTGAAGTTAGCTGCAAGTTTGCAGAAGTTAAGCGGAATTTTGTGCCACTCAGTGTTTTCGGTGCTAACACTGAGTGGGCGGATTTTGATCCCTAAAGTGGTTCACCGAGCAATTCGAGTATCATTGCCTTGGTTAGGACCTGGGGTAGCACTATTGGCGTCGCGCTGAGTTCTGCAGGGTAGTAAACATAGAGGGGGATGCCGTTGCGCTGATAGTCCGCCAGTAATTGGGTAATTGCTGGATCGTAGCGGGTCCAATCTGCTGTGACATAGTTAACATTGTGGAGGATGAACGCAGCGCGAATAGTGTCAGTGTGCAAGACAAGGGCTTCATTCGCTGCACAGGTAATGCACCAGTCGGCAGTGACATCCAAAAACACATTTTGGCCACTTTCACGGAGCGTTTGAATGACACGTGGATCAAAGCCTGCTTGGCTTGTGGCCTGTTGAATAGGCTTGTTTAGGCTGCTAAGCATCAATACCAGCGCGCCAATATAGATGGCTACCGCAACTATTTTGGCTAGCCTGCCATGCTCGTAGAGCCACAGACCAAAACCAATGAGCAGCCACGTTAATAAAATGGCGGCCATACCATTGGCGCCGGTTTGGCGACCGACTACCCAGCTGAGCCAAATGGCGGTTGCTAAGAGTGGAAAGGCGAGTAATTGCCGAAGTTTTACCATCCATTGCCCTGGTTTAGGCAGGCTGCGCAGTCCCGCAGGGTAGAGGGTGAGGAGTAATACAGGGAGGGCCATGCCAATGCCGATTGCGGCGAACACTAGCAGTGAAATGGCGGGGGGTTGGCTGGCCGCAAAGCCAACAGCGGTTCCCATGAACGGCGCGGTACAGGGGCTGGCCACCACGGTCGCCAGTACGCCGGTAAAGAAGCTGCCGCTATAACCTGATTGGCGGCTGAGGTCGCCGCCAATGTTCATCCAATTGCCGCCAATTTCAAACAGTCCCAGCAAATTTAATGACAGCACAAAAAACAGGCTGGCCAGCAGGCCGACAAACCATGGTGTTTGCAATTGAAAGCCCCAGCCAATAGCCTGCCCAGCTTGTTGCAGTGAAATCAAAACAGCGGCAACGGCGATAAAGCTTAAGACGACCCCGGCGCTGTAAACAAGGCCGTGACTCGCCGGGCTGCCGCTGCGGGCATTGGCAAAGCTGAGTACTTTTAGGCCAAGCACAGGGAACACGCAGGGCATTAAATTGAGTATAGCGCCGCCCAGTGCGGCAAAAATCAGTATTAACCAAAGCGCCTGAGTGTCGGCGGTGCTGGGTATATTGGAAGTGGCAGCAACGCTTGGCGCCGTGGTTTTTGCAATTGCTTGGCTGCTTGGGTCAACGCGGTAGTACTCGGTCTGGGGGGGGTAGCACAAACCTGCGTCCGCGCAGCCTTGCGAGGTAATACTCAGGGTGAATGCACGGTCACCGGGTATATTGCTAATGGCAATGGCGGTGTTGTGGTAATAAACCTCGGTTTCGCCAAAATAAGGGTCTTGCTTGAGTTTACCCGGTTCATATCGGCTGGAAATGGCTAGTGGCTTGCCGTCGGTGCTGGCGCTGACCTGAAAGCGTTCGCGGTAGAGGTAATAGCCTTCCGCAATTTTCCAGCCTAGTAACATTTCTTCATTATTCCACTGTAACTCTGACTGATAGGCCTGTTCCACAGGTAAAAAACTGGGATTGCTATCGCCAAAAGTTTGCGGTGTGGTGTTAAAAAAATCCTGACTATGGGCGCTGGCGCCAAAGACCAGAAAAATAAGCGATAATAAAAGCGGCTTCATAAATACAATCACTGCGGTGGTAGCGTTATGATACGTCATAATGACTTGTTTCGATGCTCAGCTAGAACTTGCTAGCGAGTTTACAGGTTTTGCGGTGAAGGTATTAGTGCCGGCTAGCTCGTTCGAATAATTGTGTCGCCGATAAGCAAGCGGTGGCGCCGTGGAGGATTTGTGAATTGTAAACGGATGCGTGGTTGTTTGGTGGTCACGTTGTTACTCAGCGGTGTGCTTCAAGCTCAGCCCGATCAAATTACGGTAGAAAACGCCTATGTGAGGGGATTGCCGCCAAGCCAGCGCAATACCGCGGCGTTTTTTAGTGTGCATAATCACCGTGATCAAGCGATTAAGGTTATTGCCGGTCACAGTGATGCCGCCGAAACCCTTGAAATACACGGCCACCAGCACCGCAATGGCATGATGTCGATGCAGCGCGAGGACGAGGTCACGGTGGCCCCAGGTGGTGTGTTTGCCTTTGCACCGGGGGCTTATCATTTGATGTTAATCAACTTGACGCGGCCGCTGGCAGATGGCGATAAAGTGCAATTTACTCTTAAAACCAGTGCAGGTGAGCTTATTGTTGTCGACGCCCCTGTAGTCAGTGTGCTTAAACCCGCGCCTAGCGACAACACCTCTACCTCTAAGATGGGCTCGACCGAACATACAGGAATGCATTAATGATTGAGAAAATAAAAGACCTCGCAACAAGCGCGAAGGAGGGGGCTCAGGATTGGCTTGGCAACGGACTTATATTAAAAGTCGCCGCAGTGCTTGTCCCGGTATACTTGGTGATCGTGGTTATATTTGGGGTTTATTGGAGCTTTACGCCAGATATGCCCAATACTCAGTATTTACAAAAAGATACAAGTGTCGGCGTTATTGGTACTGCGACAACCTCGGCGTTAATAGATGTTACTGAAACACTGCTCGACAAACCCGGCGGTTTCATTAGCAATGATATTAGCCCGCCAGGCATTTTTATGGACGATATGCCGGCCTGGGAATATGGCGTGCTTATCCAAGTTCGGGATCTCAGCCGCGCCATGCGTGAAAACTTTAGCCGCTCCCAGTCGCAATCTCAGGAAGATGGCGATTTGTCTAAAGCTGAGCCACGATTTAACTTTTCCAATAATAGCTGGGCGGTACCCGCCTCTGAGTCGGAGTACCGTCAGGGGATTAAATTTCTTAAGGCTTACCGCAGTCGACTTGCCGATGTTGACCAGCCTCAGGCCCAGTTTTACGCCCGCGCTGACAATTTGCGCTATTGGTTGGCGGGGGTGGAATCGCGTTTGGGAAGTTTGTCTCAGCGCTTGAGCGCGAGTGTTGGTCGGCCACGGCTGAATACCGATCTCGCCAATGACCCGAATGCTAGGCAGTCAACGGCAGCCTCGTCTGAGGTGCAAGTAAAGACGCCGTGGTTAGAAATTGATAATGTGTTTTATGAGTCTCGCGGTACGGCGTGGGCCTTGATTTGTTTTCTAAAGGCGGTTGAAGTGGATTTTGCCGATGTTTTGGCCAATAAAAACGCCGCGGTAAGCCTGCGACAAATAATTCGCGAGCTTGAGGGAACCCAGCAGGCAATGTTTAGCCCAATGGTCTTAAATGGCAGCGGCTTTGGCTTTTTGGCAAACCATTCTTTGGTGATGGCGTCTTATATTAGCCGTGCCAATGGTGCTATAACTGATTTACGTGACTTGTTATCTCAAGGATAAATGATGGTTTACTCAACTTTGCTTAAAACCTGTGTACTGGCCGCCAGTGTGTGGCTCACCGCGTGCGCATCTAGTCCGCAAGCGATTCAGATTGCGCCGCAATTTACTGCGCCGAGTGCGCGTATTGGCAATAATAGCCCTGTCCATGTCAGGGTTAGCGATCAGCGCCAGAACAAAGTATTGGGTAGTCGCGGTGGCACTTATCGTGAGACGTCGGTGGTCACACTGGCCAATGATTTGTCCTTGGCAGTAGAAAAGCCCTTGGCTAAGCACATGGCGGCGATGGGCTACGATACCGACAGCCTTCGCGCCGACACGGCGGACTTCCATGTTATCTTTGAATCACTGGTTTATAACCACCCCAAAGAAGATGGCGTTGGCTATGACATGGACATGCTTGCAGTTGTAAATGTGATGGCAAGCCGCGGTAATGAACGCTACGAAGGCCGCTATCGAGTTAAGCGTAAGCAGAAATTTTTTAATGCACCAAGTGAATCTCACAATGCTGAGTTGGTTAACGGCCTTGTGGTAGAGGTACTGAACAGCATGTTTGAAGACCCGAAATTAGTTGGCTTTTTACGAAAAAATTAGTAAACGCGGGTAATTTCGAGAAGGGCGGATGCGTTAATTGCACCGCCTTTTTTTGTGCCTGAATGTCGACGAGTAGCGTTGCTCGATTGCGGCATACGCGCCTAGCTTTTATATCTTGGGGGTAGCTCGTAAGTGGATAATAAGATGGTGGACTGGTCTTCCTCAGTCGACTCAGTACCGAGCCAATAGGGCGCCGGTTAAAGTCTTGCAATCTTTTAGGTCTTTCATTTCATGCTAATGGCCCTGAGTTCAGGCATAGGCTCAGAAATGCTACGGACTATAGCCACCATGGTGATTGGCGGCATTCTTTCGTCGAGGCTGCTGACCTTATTTGTACTGCCGACTTTATGCAGTATGCTGCGTCGAACTGAACTGGAGGTATGAAGTGGCAAAAACAATGATTCGAGGCCGTATTTATGCGCTCATTGCCATAATAGTGGCGATGCTCAGTAGTGTAAGTGTTTTAGCCCACGGTATGTCTGATGCAGATAAACAGCGCGCGATAGAAGCGGGCCTCCCAGATTACCTTGTGTTGGGTGCGGGACATATGCTCACCGGCTATGACCATTTGCTCTTTCTGTTTGGTGTTGTTTTCTTTCTCAGCCGCTTTAGCGATATTGTAAAATTCATCACGGCGTTCACGGTGGGGCACTCGATTATACTGGTTTTTGCCACGCTTTATTTCGTGCAGGCAAATTACTTCCTGATTGATGCGGTTATCGCGCTCACAGTCTGTTACAAGGGCTTCGAGAACCTAGGCGGTTTTAAACGCTATTTTAGTGTGGGCTCGCCAAACCTGATGTATATGGTGTTTGGCTTTGGTTTGATACACGGTTTTGGCCTGTCTACTCGGTTGCAGCAGCTGCCCATGGGGGAGGGCAGTATCGTTATGAAAATACTGGCCTTCAATGTGGGTGTCGAGCTGGGTCAAATCGCGGCTCTCTCCGCCATGTTGGCACTGTTAGCCGGGTGGCGAAAAACTGCCTCATTCAAGCGCTTTAGCGTTATGGCCAATACATTGCTCGTCATCATTGGTGGACTGCTTTTCCTACATCAGCTACACGGCTACCAGCATACCGAGTTTGCTGATAATTTCCCGGTTAATAATGATGATCACGCCCATATCCACGAAGATATGGCGGCGGAAGCGAAATCAAATATCCTCGATCGCTATCCTCGGCGTATTATTAGCCCTCAGTCTTCACAGCATGACCAAGGCCCCCATGAGCATGGCGATGGTGCCTACCATAGCCACTAAATAAAGGTGAAAACATGAAAATTCGCATTACTCTGTGTTTACTCGTAAGCTTGTTTATAAGCTCAAATCTTTTGGCTCATGGCAGTGGTCACGCGCCAATTACTGAGCAAAAGGCTTTGCTCATAGCGACTCAAATTGTTAAAGGTTTTGCCAATATCGACCCCCAACTTGGTTTTGGGGAAGTACCCGCGAGCTGGGCAAATATTGCGAGTGATGCGGCAACGATTTACCAAAGTGGTGAAGGCTACCGTATCGTCAAAGTTGTCAATCCGAATGACGAGCGCGCACTTTATATACTGATGTCAGCCGAAGGCGAAGTCTATGATGCGAATACCAGCGGTAAGTTTGACGGCGTCAATTAACGGTGAGCCTATGGCTGCCTATATGTTTGCCGCGCTACCATTGATTTTTTTCTAGCTTTTTTTTCTTGCATAGAACATAACGATCCGCAATCAGCATCACCTTTACCAAAAGGCTCTTGTTTGGGGTGCTAATTTCGTATTTGTACTTTGCCGTTTTTAATCGCCAGCTTAGCTCGCGATTAGAATAAGTCGCCAATTCAACAGGACCTTTGAATAACTATTAATTAATTGCGTAAACCAGCCAGCTGCTGATTTAGCCACTGCTTAAATTGCCCTTTGGGCAGAGCGCCAGACAGCCGTGTTACCTCTCTGCCGTGATGGAAGAGCATTAGAGTTGGAATTGAGCGAATTTGAAATTGCGCAGCGGTGTTTTGATTGGCTTCAGTATCTAACTTAATAAAACTGGCGCGGCTAGGCATTTCGGCGGCAAGCTCGCTATACACCGGCGCGAATGAACGGCAGGGGCCGCACCACGGTGCCCAAAAATCCACTAGGACAGGTAGCCCGCTCTGTTGGATGTATCGATTGAAGTTGGCGTCATTGGCGCTTATTACCTTGCCGTTCAGTAATAGCTGTTTGCACTTCCCGCAAACTGGTGCATCGTTGATGCGCTGTTCGGGCACGCGATTAATCGCAGTACAGCTTGGGCATATCAATTGTAGTGCGAGTGTATTGCTCATCTGGGGTCCTAAATGCAGCGGGTTATACCGGTGATATGAGGTCTGCGTATAGGGAATTCAAGGTGTGCAGGATGGTGGGCACGGTTTTCTCGGCGTTGGCGCGGGCGAGAAAACCGTGGAAAGCATTACTTAGTGATTGAGCTCCTTAAGTAATTCTTGATGTCGTGGGCCTGATAGGCGAGGACCGTATTGGGACACTACCTCGGCAGCGGCGCGGCTGGCCAGTGCCCCAGCCTTTGCGTAGCTGTAGCCGTTGGTAATGCCGTAGAGAAAAGCGCCGGCAAACATATCGCCCGCGCCGTTGGTGTCTACAGCAGTGACTTTGTGGCCTGGAATTTGATGCAGCTGTCCGCCGTCAAACACCAGTGCGCCCTTGGCGCCGAGTGTGATCGCAAAGGTTTTGGCAACACGTTTTAGTGCGGCTACGGCTTCCTCAATCGATTCGCTGTTAGCCCAGCCCAGCGCTTCGGCTTCGTTGCAGAAGATTAGGTCTACGCCATTGCCGAGCATGTCGACTAAGCCGTCGCGGAAAAAGCTCACCATGCCGGGGTCTGAAAAGCTCAGTGCGGTTTTTACGCCGTTGCGCTCGGCGATTTCACGGCCGGCAATGGCGGCGGCGCGACCGCTGTCGGAGGTGACTAAATAGCCCTCCATATAAAAGTATTCTGAGACGGCGAGGGCTGCCTCGTTGATCTCGCTCACGGCGAGTGTTTCGCTAATGCCGAGGTTGGTGTTCATGCTGCGCTCAGCGTCTGGGCTGATTAGCACGAGGCATTTGCCGGTAACGCCCGCTGCCTTGTCGCCATCAAAGTCGGCGTCGACGCCAGCGGCTTTGATATCGTTCATAAAGAATTGGCCGTGATCGTCATTGGCGACTTTACACGAATAATAATTGCTGGCGCCAAAATAGCCCGCCGCTACAATCGAGTTACACGCGGAGCCGCCACTGGCGAGCTTGGCGTGAACCATATGGCCACTGAGCTTGTCCAAGAGCTCCTGTTGACGGGCGGCATCGACGAGCGTCATCAGGCCTTTATCCACGCCAAGGGATTTCAGTTCAGCGTCGTTAACTTCGATCTCGGTATCGACCAGTGCGGCGCCAATTCCATAGAGGTGGTATTTTTTCATCTGATTTGCCAGTAACTTGCGGTAAAGTGCCGCTATTATCCGGTTTGAATTCTGATTTGCAATGTATCTGGTCGTATTGAATGGTTAAGAAAGCATCTAAAGGGAGTGGCGCGGCCACTGCAACATTTTCATGGTGGAGCCTTTTCGCCAAGCTGTGCTTGGTGTTTGTGGTGCTAATGATGGTTTTTTTCGCCTATTGCGATGCCAAGGTGCGTGGCGCCTTTGATCGGCAGCGCTATGAGCAACCGGCCAAGGTTTACGCTAGGCCGTTGGTCTTGGCGACGGGAGCGATCCTGACGCCCTATGAACTCGAGTCTGAGCTGGCTGAAATCGGTTACAGCAGTCGCCGATTAGTTGACCAGCCTGGGAGCTATTTCCGTCAAGGTGATCATTTTACTATTTATCTCCGGCCCTTTGCCTTTGCTGATGGGTCGCAACCCGCCCGTAAGATCGTGGTCGAATTTAATTCGACCACCGTCGCTGTGGTACGTAATAAATTGGGTGATCGTATTGCTGAGGAGCAACTTGACCCCATGGTGATCGGCGGGGTGTATCCGGGCCGCCACGAAGACCGCTTAATGCTTAGTTTGGCCGAAGCGCCGCAGATGTTGATCGAAACTCTGCTGCAAGTAGAAGATCAGCACTTTTATAGCCATTTTGGTATTTCGCCGCGCAGTATAGTGCGGGCCATGCTTGCCAATATTAAGGCGGGGCGCACGGTGCAGGGCGGCAGTACATTAACCCAGCAGCTGGTTAAAAATACCATTCTGAGCAATGAGCGCAGCTTATGGCGCAAGGCCAAAGAAGCGGTGATGTCGATCTTAACCGAGATGCATTACAGCAAAGACCGTATTCTTGAGGCCTATATTAATGAGGTTTATCTTGGTCAGGAGGGCAATCGCGCCATTCATGGCTTTGGCCTTGCCGCCCGACATTATTATAATCGGCCTCTGGAGGAGTTGAATTTAGCGCAGGTTTCGATGCTAGTCGGACTTGTCAAAGGGCCTTCGTATTACGACCCGTGGCGTCATCCTGAGCGCGCCAAGACTCGCCGCAATATCGTATTGGGCGAGCTGGAAGAAGAGGGTTGGTTAACTGCTCAGCAGTTGACGGCATGGCAAAAAGAACCGCTGGACCTAGCTAAAACATCGGCGCTAGCCGGTGTGTATCCTGCTTATGTCGACTTGGTGCGCCGGCAATTGAGTCGTGATTACCAGAGCAAGGAATTACAAACCAGTGGACTGCGGATATTTACGCCCTTTGATCCGGTTCTTCAGCGCCGGGCCGAGGCCGCCACAGTCAAATCCATAAAGCGCCTAGAAGATAAACAAAAAGACTTAGAGGTCGCGATGGTAGTCACCAAGGTGAATAGCGGTGATGTGGTTGCTGTTATCGGTGGCAAACGACCAAAATACGCTGGTTTTAACCGCGCCTTGGATGCATTGCGGCCCATTGGTTCTCTCGCAAAACCCGCGGTGTTTTTGGCCGCCTTAAATCAGCCCAATCGCTATAATTTGTTGACTAAGGTATCAGATGAGCCAGTGTCGATCAGCAATGCCAATGGTAGCCAGTGGCGGCCTTCCAATTACGATCGCAAATCCCATGGTGATGTACCGCTGCACACAGCGTTGGCGCATTCCTATAATTTAGCGACGGCCAGGCTGGGTATGCAGGTTGGGCTGGGGAATGTCATGGACATGTTTCAGCGGCTGGGTGTGCAGCGCCCGTTGTTGGAAGTGCCGTCGATGCTATTGGGTTCAGCGGAATTGGCTCCCATTGAAGTGGCGGCCATGTATCAAACCTTAGCGGCAGATGGGCGTTACACGCCTTTGCGCACCATTTACGCGATTACTGATAGCAAGGGTGAGTTGTTGGCGCGCTATCCCCAAAAGCCAAAACAAGTCGTTAATCCGGCAGCTGTCCATCTGCTGCAATACGCGATGTTAGAAACCGTACGTGAAGGTACCGGCAAAGGGGTGTATCAGGTGTTGCCCAAGGACTATCGCGTGGCGGGGAAAACCGGCACCAGTAACGATACTCGCGACTCTTGGTTTGCCGGATTTGCCGGAGATTATATGGCAGTCGTGTGGATGGGCACGGACAATAATACGTCGACAGGTTTGACTGGTGCCAGTGGTGCTTTGCAGGTTTGGCGGCAATTTATGGCCGAGGCGAGTACTGAGCAGATGCCTTTTTCCCCTGTCTCAGGCGTGGAATACGAATGGGTGGACGGCATCAGTGGTAAGTTGAGTCAGTCGTGGTGTGAAAACGCGCGCTATATGCCATTTATGAGTGGCAGTGCACCTAGTGAGCATGGCGGCTGCGCGCCAGAGGCAGAGAAGGTTTGGGGGTGGTTCCGCAGCGTTTTCGATTAAACCCAGTATGCCGCCTTAAGACTCGCGAATCTGGGCGGTATAGCCGCCTTCAGCTGCGGGAATTAAGTCCATAAACTGATTTATGCACGCGGGTACTTCTTCGCTGCGGTGGCTCACAAATAAAATTCGGGTTTGGCCGTGGGCGGCGATTTGATCGACGGCGCCAAGCAGCTTGGATTTTTGCTCATTATCTAAGCCGATGCAGGGCTCGTCGAGAATCAGGATACGAGGTGATTTCACCATTGCCCTTGCCAATAAAACCATACGTTGTTCGCCAAAAGACAGGCGGTCAAAGCGCTGCTCCTTGAGGGGCAGTATTTCTAAGGAGTCTAACCATGCCAGCAATAGTTGGCGCTGCGATTCGCTGTAATTGGTGTACAAACCCACCGAATCAAACAAACCCGACGCGACGACGTCGATCACTTTGGTACGCTTTAAATTGCTCATCTGCATGCTGGTGTTGAGCAAGCCAAATTGCGCTTTCACTTCCCATATGCTTTCGCCGCTGCCCCGACGTTTGCCGAATAAAATGACTTCTTGGCCGTAGGCCTTGTCATTTTCGCCGCACAGTAGGCCAAGTAGCGTCGACTTGCCGGCGCCGTTAGGGCCACTGATGCAACAGTGCTGGTTTGGCATTAGCCGCCAGTTAATATTGCTAAGTACCTGCTTCCCCCTAAAGTTCACATTGATATTACGCAGTTCCAGAAGCGCCGTATCACTGGGGTGGCTGGGCGCCGCAGCAATGGGCATCGGTTTAGCGTAGTGATGCACTTTGGCGCTGGCTCGCTTTGCTTCAGCGGCGGTGCACTGCCCAGTCAACTTACCCTGGCGCATGGTATATACGGTGTCGATGGCATCGGGTATGTCGGTGGCGTCTTTCGTCAATAGTATCAGCGGTGTCGGCGATGTGAGCAGTTCATCAAGCATTGCCCGCATTTCAGCTTGGGCGTGAATGTCTAAGCCCTCAAAGGGGTTGTCGAGTATTAGGGCGGCCGGGTTGGCGAATAGGGCGCGCGCCAATAGGGTTTTACGGCTTTCGCCTGTTGAGATAAACCGAATGCCCTGATCGAGAATATGGCTAATACCAAGGCGCTCGCAGAGCGCTAAAAATTCGTTGTCGGCGGGTTGACCTTGAAGAATGATATTGCGTACTGGCGTACCTATATCAAAGGCATCCTCTCGCGTCTCGCTGTCGTCAAAGCGGCGGTCATGTTCCATTAATTCGCGGTGCAAATCGAAGGATATATGGGCGATGTCATCAGGGCCGAAGTCCGATGCATAGCTAATATTGCCCTGATTAGGCCGGAGTTGATCGGTGATCAGCTTGGCGAGAGTGGTTTTGCCAGCGCCATTGCCACCGAGAATGGCGATGTGTTGACCGCGGGGCCACTGCCAGCTGAAATTTTCAAGAATAGGGTCGAGTTGGTAAGCAAAGCGTACAGCGTCAAAACGAATAATTGGGGTGGGCATGGGTAACCGTGTTAGCGTCTAAATAAGCCGCAACTATACCATATTTGTCATTGCCATATGTGGCACTTAGGCTCAGAGTGTCATGGTGATAAATGGCTTTAAGGTGCAGTGGGAATGACTATTTCACAATTAACAGCCTTGCTAGGTTGGGTTTCGGTCATCAATATAGTTTATCTGTTATTAGCGACAATTATACTGGTGTTTATGCGGAGGCCAGTTGCGGCAATTCACCGTAAATTATTTGGCTTAGACGACGCAGAATTACATGCCAAGTATTTCGATTTTTTGGCGAACTATAAAATTGCGACACTGGTTTTTGCCCTTGCGCCTTATATTGCGCTGAAAATAATGGGTCATTAGACGGGCAATGGGATGGCTGGTCCGCCACGCCTGCCCGCTTAGTTTGCCAAATTGCATTACTAGCAGCGAATACTCTCGCCGGGGCTGAGCTGATAAAAATCGACTATGTGTTGCCATGCTTGTTCAGCCGTGTCGACCACATTGATCATGTTGACATCCTCGGGGCTGATAACGCCTTCGTCGCGAAGAAACTCCAAATTAATCGCATGTCGCCAAAATTCGTGACCGATGAGAATAATGGGTACGCGCCTCGACTTGCCGGTTTGAATTAAGGTGAGGGCCTCGAATAATTCGTCAAAGGTGCCAAAGCCACCGGGGCAAACCACTACGGCTTTAGCTCGCAGCATAAAGTGCATTTTACGAATGCCGAAATAATGGAATCGGAAGCAAAATTCGGGGCTGATATAGGGGTTGGGTTCCTGCTCGTGGGGCAGCACAATGTTTAGGCCAATGGATTTGCCGCCTGCATCGCTGGCGCCACGATTGGCTGCCTCCATTATGCCGGGACCGCCACCTGTTACCACATAAAGCTGTTCCGCAGGGTCACAGTTAGCCGAGTGCGAGGCGATTAGCTCGCCTAAACGTCGAGCTTGTTCGTAATGGTGGCTATTGCGCTGATCACGCTTGGCTGAACGTATTTTGGCGGGGTCGCCACTGTCCTGAGCTATGAGCAGTGCGGCATCAGCTTCGCTGGGCGAGGGAAAGCGCGCGCTGCCAAAAATGACAATGGTAGATTCCACACCGTGTTCTTTTAGCGTCATCTCTGGCTTTTGTAATTCTAAATGGAAACGCAGACCACGTAGCTCTTCGCGAAGCAAAAAGTCCTGATCCGTATAAGCAAGCCGGTAGGCCGCAGGTTGGTTTTGCTGATTACTGGGCAATTCATCTCTTGCTGAGGGGAAATTGGCTCCACGTAACTTAGACTTATCGGTCATTGATTGTTTCCTGCGCAGTTTCAGTATTATTCTCGCTTAGCGATAAGCATAGCGGTGAATCGCTACAATTGCATAGCGTCGAAACACAATAGAAAGCATTGTGTTGCTGGTCGGAGTCAGTATGATCTTGAGGTAGTCTCGCGGGGCATAGAAAACCGTTGAGATTGCCTTGTATTCATTTTTAGAAGCAGAGCCCGCGGGGTTGACGGTAATGAAAAAGTCTAAGCTGATCGCGATGCTTGCGGTGCTGGGTATGGCATTAACTGGCCTCGCGATAGCGATTATCTCTGGCCAGGGCTTGCCTACTTTTGGCGGTCTGAGTTTGCCGATGTGGTCTCTGGTGATTGCTTTTGGGGTGCAGTGGTTGGTTTTTATTCCTGCCTATTTAATGAAGACTGAGCGGTTCTATGATTTAACCGGCGCATTGAGCAATATCACCGTCGTCGTTTTTTGCTTTAGCCTAAGTACGGCGACTGCGCGGAATTATTTGCTTGCCGGTTTAATCATTATTTGGGCTGTGCGACTCGGTAGTTTTCTATTTTGGCGAGTATGTGCGGACGGTGGTGATACGCGTTTTGTTAAAATTAGAGTCAATTTTTATCGCTTTTTAATAACCTGGACATTGCAGGCGCTGTGGGTCTTTGTGATTTCACTTAGTGCAATCTTGGCAATGGCATCGGGGGTGGACGAGCCTTTAAATTGGCTGGCTGGATTAGGAATATCGTGTTGGCTCCTCGGCTTCATACTGGAGGTGACGGCAGACGTACAAAAGCGGCAGTTTCGCGCAGAGCCTAGTAATAGCGGGAAATTTATTCGCCACGGGCTATGGGCTTGGTCTCAACACCCGAATTATTTTGGCGAAATACTGGTGTGGGTTGGGATCAGTATTGTCGCCTTACCAGTCTTGAGTGGCTGGTTGTACTTGGGCTTAGTGTCGCCGCTATTCGTTATTTTAGTGTTGACTAAGGTGACGGGAATTCCGCTACTTGAAGCCAGTGCTAATAAGCGTTGGGGCGGAGATCCTGACTACGAGGTATACAAGGCTCAAACTCCAGTGTTAATTCCGCGTAGACCATAATTTTAATTTTCTTATATTTATTGACGAGTGAGTTGTAATGATTGAACCCATGCTGGTCGGACTTGCCTTTATAGCCGGCTTGGTATTTAAGCGCCTTGGTATGCCTCCGCTATTGGGGTATTTGGTGGCGGGCTTTTTGGCTGGTGGCTTGCAATTGGGCGACCCTGAGGTAATTCATGCCCTGTCTGAATTGGGCATAATTCTACTGCTATTTACGATCGGCTTAAAACTCAATATACGAGAGCTCTTTGCTCCCCAGATATGGGCTACGGCAAGTCTGCACACTGTCGTTGTGGTGCCCTTGACGGCCTTGATGTTATTGAGTTTGCAGTGGGTAATTCCTCACTTTCAACCAGTTGAGACCTCGGTGGCGTGGATGCTGGCGTTTGCCTTATCATTTTCTAGCACAGTGTTTGCGGTAAAAATATTCGATGAGCGTGGCGAAGGCGCGGCACTGCATGCCAAAATTGCCATTGGTATTTTAATCGTACAAGACATTTTTGCCGTTTGCTTTTTAGTCTTTTCTGCTGAACAGCAGCCATCACAATGGGCTATCGCGCTGCTGGCGATCCCGTTATTGCGGCCAATATTGGCGGCATTGCTGAAGCAGGCGGGGCACGGTGAATTACTGGTATTGTTTGGTATTGGCACGGCATTGGGTGCAGCGGCCTTGTTCGAAGTGGTGCATCTCGAAGGTGGTTTAGGGGCACTGCTGTTTGGCGTGCTGCTGTCTAAAACGAACAAAAGTGTGGAGCTGTACAAGGGCCTAATTAATTTTAAGGATATTTTCCTTACCGCTTTTTTCTTGAGCATTGGTTATGCCGGTATGCCGAGTGGCGCGATGCTAACCGTGGCGCTTGCTCTCGCCGGTCTTATTTTGTTACGACCCTTTATATACTTTGTCTTGTTGCTGTTATTCCGTATGCGGGCGCGCACATCACTATTGGTTGGGCTATCTTTATTCAATTACAGTGAGTTTGGATTAATTGTAGCCGCTATGGCTGTAAAAGCAGGTACCTTGCCGGCGGAGTGGCTAACGACGCTGGCGGTGGCAATGGCGCTTTCTCTGTTTATCGCTGTGCCGTTTAATACTCATGTCCACAGTTTGTATGCGCGTATTGCGGAACGCTTGCAAAAATTGGAAAGGAAGCAGCTTCTAGTGCAGGAGCGCCCGGTTAACATGGGTGAAGCCGAGATTATCATTTTTGGTATGGGGCGAATTGGTAGTGGCGCCTATGACTATCTCAGTCAGCACTACCCGGAAAAAATTGTGGGTGTTGAAGAAAGTGCTGACAAAGCCGTAAAACTGAAATTGGGCGGGGTGAATTGTGTCGCTGGTGATGCCAGTGATAGGGACTTTTTAGAGCGAGCAGAGCTACAGCGTCGCAGAATGATATTAGTGAGCCTCAGTAATCACGAGGAAAATATTGAGGTTGTGAAATTACTCAATCAACTTAATTATCAGGGTAAGATTGCGGTGGTGTCACGATTTCCTGATCAACACGATGAATTGCTGCGCATGGGCTGTGTTACCTTTAATCTCTACGCCGAAGCTGGCCACGGTTTTGCCGAGCGCGTGCTGGAAGAAATGTCCTGACTATTGACGGTGTTTTATGTGCTTTCTACCGATCTTGAGCGCTTTTAGCCTTTGCAAAAAATACGCATAATGAACGGGAACCAATTGATAGGTAGATGGATCTATCCGTCCGGCAAATGAGTAGTTTGTAGGGGTATTATGGAAAATAACAATCCTTGGTTGCGAGCTGAAATTGCTCAGTGGCTCAGGGAAGGCGTTATCAGTGACGAACAGGCCAAAATTCTTTACGCTCGTTATCCTGCAACGGTAAATACACGGGGCGCTGTTGGTCCTCGCTTGCGCAGTGGTGATGGTCGTTGGGGTAAGGTGATTTTCGCGGCCTTAGGCGTTGCCATTTTTGGCATGGGGGTTATTTTATTATTTGCCTATAACTGGGCAGACATGCATCGTTATCTTAAGCTGACTGTTATTGGTGTCTCGGTGTTGTTCGCGCACGGGGCTGGTATGGCGCTGTTTCGCACTGACAGTCAGCGCCGGCACATCGGCGAAAGCCTGCATTTACTTGGCACAATCTTATTCGGTGCTGGGATTTGGCTGGTTGCCCAAATTTATCATTTTGACGCCCATTACCCTGATGGCTTTCTATTGTGGTTTATTGCGGCCCTGAGTTTGGCGTGGGCCCTACCGTCCGCTGCCCACGGCATCTTGGCCGCTGTTTTGGTTCTGCTGTGGAGTAGTTTAGAAACCTTCGAGTATCAACGGCATTTGCCACAAACCAGTTGGATTCTGCTGTGCGCCTTGCTGCCCCTTGCATGGTGGCAGCGTTCGGCGAGCTTACTGGCAGTAGTTTTGTTAAGTTTGCCGCTGTCTTACCTCTTTGGCCTCTGGGGCTTGGGTGAGCAGTTTGTTATGCCGGTATTATTACTGCTGGTAGGAAGCTATTTTGCGATTGCTAAGCTTACCGCCAGTTTGGCTTATCCTGCGGCAGAGCCTGTGTTTTACGGTGTCGCGGTATGGCTTTGGCTGCCGTTGATTTTTATTGGCAGCTTTATTGGTATTCCTAAATTACAGGGGATGTCCGAGCTACCTGGATTTGGTTTGCTACATATACTTATACCATTGCTGATCGCGGTGGCAGTGTGGTTGTGGGCTTTGGCAAAACCTAGTACGCGGCCGTCCGGGCTAGAGGGCTGGTGCGAAAGCGGTCTAATAATTGGCGTTTTACTACTGACCGTGCTGCCCGCAATGGTTGGCGCAGATGTGTCGGGTGTGGGCCGACTTGTATTCAACTTGGCTTTCCTCGGCTACAGCTTATTGCTTATTTATCGCGGCACTGAATATGGGCGGGGCAAAATATTGGGGCTGGGTTGCGTTATGCTCAGTGTTTTAGCCTTCGCTCGGTTCACCGATTTGTTTTACAGCTTACTAGCGCGGTCCAGCGTATTCCTAATACTCGGTTTGTTGCTATTTGTAATAGGTCAGCGCTACGCCAAGCAGAATACTCGTCGCAAGCTGGAGAAGCCTCGTGCGTAAAGGATTAATTTTAGCGCTGGTGTTGACTCAGTTTGGGGTGCTTGCCTATATGGCTGGCGAGCGAGAGTGGATACGTCAGCGCGGAGAGCAAATTTATTTGCGAACTGCGCCAATCGATCCCCGCGATCCGATGCGCGGTGACTACGTTAGCCTCAGTTACGGTTTGAACTTAGTCGATATCAGCCGATATCGCGGAAAAATCCCCGCAGCACAGCTTAAGCGTGGAACGCCAGTGTATGCCTTACTTAAAGGTGGGGCAGACGACGTCTATGAGTTAGATTATTTGAGTGATCAGGCGCCGCCTGGCGGTATCTATCTCCGCGGCCAAGTGAACAGAGACGTACTGTCAGGCCATATCGCCGTAAGCTATGGTATCGAGCAATACTTTGTTGAGCAAGGTAGTGGGCGAGCAATAGAAAGCAGGCGTGATGGCCGTGATGGTATTCAAGTTCCGCTGGAAATGGCGGTTGCGGTCGGGAGTAACGGTTTGAGTGTGCTTCGCGGTTATCGCTGGAGTCAACTTGGCATCGGATTTGAGCAAATAAATCCGGCAAATAACACGGAGAGTATTTCGCTTAACTGGGACAGCGCAACAATCGCTCAGCGCAGTCCAGTGATGGTCATCACATTGCAAAATGTGTCGGATACTGAACTGAAGATCGCGGATAATGAAACGCACTGTGGTTTTAGTTTGCAGTCGCTAGGGGATACTAGCCGCAGCTTTAGTCCGGCGGATAATAGCTGCTTATCTTTTGTCCTGCGCGAGGACGATCTTATTACTTTAGCGCCCGGTGAGGCTTACCGCATAGAGTTGAATATGGGCTCGCCGCGCTGGTATGTAGTAGAGCGCGGCAGCGCCGTGTCATCTGCCTTGGTGGCAAGTGCGGCGAATGAGCGTTTTAGATTGGTTTACCAAGCGCCTAGGGTCTTGTCTGGCGCGGATATACCATCGTTGTGGCGAGGTAGTTTAGCGACGCCGGCATTTAGTGTTCGGGGGCGGGTGGATTGAGCAGGGTATATTTAGAAGCAGCCAACAAGCTTAGTTTAAACTACTTGGTATAATGGCTGCCTCTGGTTTTGAAAACGCTTAGTGATTATGAACTGGAGACGTGTGGGGCTGCGTGCTTTTTGCATCAACAGCCCCAAAGTATTGCAGGTAATTAGCTAATATTGCCGGTAACGCGGACTCGGCGGCTAGTGGGCGCAGATTCTATTGTTCTAGCTGCTTCGCGCTTTTTAATGCCGTCGTCGATAATGTTTTTCAGCGCGATAATCATGCCGGTAAAGATAAACGCGCCGGGTGGTAGGATGGCCACCAGCACCGCGGTGTAATCCTCAACGAGTACAATCTTCCACGTCTTGGCGCTCTCGCCAAAGAGTAAGTCCATATTGGCAAAAATAGCGCCAGTACCAATAATTTCCCGTACCGCGCCGAGTAACATCAAAATAACCGCAAAGCCAACGCCCATAATAAAACCGTCGTACATGGCGGGTAGCACTTTATTCTTGCAGGCAAACGCGTCGGCGCGACCGAGAATGACACAGTTAGTGGTAATCAGCGGCAGAAAAATCCCGAGGATTTGAAACAGCTCATAGGCAAAGGCCTGCATTAATAATTCGATGCAGGTTACGGCCGCCGCGATTATCATGACGAACGCAGGTAGGCGGATGGCGTCTGAGGCAAAGCTGCGAATCATCGACACACAGGTATTGGATATGGTGAGGACCAGCATGGTTGCTAGCCCCATGCCCAGTGCGTTTATCACTGAGCCGGTAACCGCGAGTAGAGGGCACAAGCCGAGTAGCTGAACAATGGCAGGGTTGTTCTTCCACAAACCGTTCAGGGAGATCTCGCGATAGCTGATGTCACTCATGGCTGTGTTTCCTGTGTTGGATTGATACCGGTAATCGAGCTGCGATTGGCCTCAAAATAAAGTAGGGCGCGGTGTACCGCGCCAGTGACGGCGCGGGGGGTGATGGTCGCACCGGTAAATTGGTCAAATACGCCCTTGTCTTTCTTTACCGTCCATTTGCTTGGTTCTGGGTTTGTTAGACTCTTGCCAAGAAAACCGTCTACCCAGTGGCTTTTTTTGTAGTCTACCTGATCGCCAAGACCGGGGGTTTCGCGATGCGACAAAACCCGCACCCCAGCAATGCTGCCGTCGAGGTTAATGCCGACGATCATATCAATATCGCCGGTATAACCGTCGCGGGCAGTGGCGGGCAAAATGACGCCGACGAACTTAGCATTCTGTGTCGCGCGGTAGAATTTCTTAGTTTCACGCAGCCCCAATAGCTCGCTGTCAGAGACGGCGCCGACATCGTCGAGCATGGAGTTGTCGTGCCGAGTTTTAGGAATGATCTGCAGCAAAGCGCGCTCTTCGGCGTGACGAATATTTTCTTGAATTAAGCCGCGGGTAGATAGGTAGGTACCGGCAATAACGCCGGTGGTGAGCACGGCAAACAGGCCAAGTAAAAGGCTGTTTTTACTGATCGATTGGCCGAGAATATTCATTTTTCGGCTCCCTTCGTTTTATGCCCGTAGGTGCGAGGTTGGGTGAAGTGATCAATAAAGGGCGCAGCAAAATTCATTAGGAGCACTGAGAACGCGACCGCGTCAGGGTAGTTGCCCCATACGCGGATTATATAAATAAGCAGGCCGATCAAGGCGCCGTAAATGAGGCGGCCGCGATTAGACACCGCCGAGGTCACGGGGTCAGTAACAATAAAGAAGGCGCCAAGCATGGTGGCCCCGCTAAATAGGTGGAAAAATGGTGAGCCGCCAGAGGCAGAACTGCCGCCGTCGTAGAAAAGCAGCGACATGAGGGTGAGTACGGCAAGCATGCTCAGCGGCGCGTGCCAGGTAAAAATACGGCGGTATATTAGGTAGGCACCGCCGAGTAAAAAGCCGGCGTTCGCCCACTCCCAGCCTTTACCCGCCAATTGGCCAAATTGCGGTGACTGCGACCACAGGTCGTCGATCAGCAGGGCGTTATTTTGTTTGAGTACATCCAGTGGGGTGGCCATAGTAATAGCATCAATGGCTTCACGGCCAAAGCCAAAGCAGTAACGCAGCGCGTCAATTGGGCCGAGCAAGTCGCCGGCAAAACTGCCTTTTGGTGCCATCCATGTGGTCATTTCTACCGGAAAGGAGATCAGCAGCATGACGTAGGCGGCCATCGCGGGGTTGAAGGGGTTGTAGCCCATGCCGCCATACAGCTGTTTGCAAATCAAAATACCAAAGCCGGTACCGATCATAATGAGCCAGAAGGGCGCAGCGGGCGGCAGCGCGATACCGAGCAAAAAAGCGGTGACGAGGGCACTGTAGTCATTGAGGTAAAAGCCAATAGGGCGCTTGCGCCAGCGCAGCGCCATGGCTTCGAACGCCAAGGCCGTAACGCTGGCCCACAGTACGTTGATGATGGTGCCAAAACCAAAGAACCAGGTCAGTGCTAGCATACCGGGCAGGGTTGCCAGCAACACAAGGCGCATGACACTGGCGGTGCTCATGGGGCCGTGGGCGTGGGGTGAACTGACTTTTAAAAATCCCATAGTCTGCTTTGTGCTCTATATAAGGGTATTAGCCCAGCTGCTGTTTAGCGCTGGCCAGTTTGTCTTCTAACTTCGCTATTGAATCGGCGAGAATCTCAGCTTTATCGTCGCCGCTTGCTTGGGCCGCTTGCAGCTTTTCTTGGGTTCGAGCAATGCGGTTTTCTAAGGAGGCAATGCTTTGCTTTAGCTTGTCTTCATCGCTCATATTCGCTTGTGCGGAGCGTGCAGCTTTAGCTCGTTCAATTGCGGCCTGCACAGGATCGTCACTGTTTGCAGGCGCTTCAGACGCGCTAGAGGGCTTGGCAGAAAGTGCGGCTAAGTGCTCGGCCAGCTCGCGCTTTACAGCGTCTAGCTTGTTTTGGGTTTTTTCAACGCCGGTGGCAAAGGCTGGCACATTAGCGTCGTTTTGCTCCTGGGCCATACTCAGTTTTTGCTGGGCCGCGGCGAGGCGCTTCTCGGTGGTGGCGACGAGATTTTGCAGGCGCTGAGTTTTGTCTTCATCACTCTCGTCGGTGCTGTTGCCGGCACGTTTGGCCATCGCGCGAGCGATGGCGGCCTGAGCGGGGTCAGCTTCCTCATTTTTGCTAGGTGCAGTTGTCAAACTAGCCTGATGCTCGGCAATTTCTTTTTGCAGCGCAGTGAGCTTATCTTCGGTTTTGATTACCGCAGTGGCAAAGGCTTCGACGTTTTCCCCGCCTTGCTCCTTGGCGAGGGCGAGTTTTTCACGGGCGCTGGTGAGGCGCCGCTCGGCGCTGGCAATGAGTAATTGCAGGCGTTCGGTCTTGGCTGCAGGGCTTTCTTCTTCGACTTTGCCTTCGCGTTTGGCTTGTGCCCTAGCAATCGCATCGTGGGCGGGATCAGCGGCGTCAGCCTTTTTGGCCTTGCTGCGTTCGATCGCCGCTTGGATAAGATCAGCTTTACCGCTGTCGGGGTTGCTTGCGGCGGCGGCCGCTTTATCTTTGGCGGCTTTTAGGCGCGCGGCGCGTTTAGCATCTTTTTCGGCTTCTTCTTGCTCGAGCCTCGCTGTGCGCGCTTCAAAACGCTCCTTGGAGCGCTCAGCTTTTATCTTGTCTTGCTGGGCTTGGCGAATCTCCGCTTTTGAGGCGCGGTAATACTGCACTAGCGGAATATTGCTGGGACAAACGTAAGAGCAGGCGCCGCACTCGATGCAGTCGAAGAGTTTGTGCTCTTCGAGTTTCTCGTGTTCCTGGGCACGGGAGAACCAGTACATTTGCTGGGGCAATAGTGATACCGGACAGACCTCGGCGCACATCCCACAGCGAATACAGGCCTGCGCTGGCGGTGGCGGTGGTAATTCGGCAACGCTGGGCGCGAGCACACAGTTACTGGTTTTCACAATAGGTACTGCGGTGTCCTGCAGGGTATAGCCCATCATTGGGCCGCCCATGACCAAGCGAATGCAGTTGTCTTTGTTAAAACCGCTCTGATCCAGCAGGAATTGTACCGGGGTGCCGAGTAGTACTTCGTAGTTGCGGGGCTGACTACAGGCTTCGCCGGTTATGGTGGTGATGCGTGAGATCAGTGGCTCGCCAAAGCAAACAGCGCGGTAGATTGCGGTGGCGGTGCCGATGTTTTGGCAGACGATACCGGTGTCTGCGGGCAGGCCGCCAGCGGGAACTTCTTTGCCCGTTAATATTTGAATCAATTGCTTTTCACCACCGGAGGGGTATTTGGTGGGAAAGGGTACAATCTCGATACCGGTGCCTTCGGCGGCTTTTTGTAGCGCGGCAATGCCCTCGGGCTTATTGTCTTCAACGCCAATTAAGGTTTCTTTACTGGGCCTGATTAAATGACGAAGAATTTCGGCGCCGGCAATGATCTCCGCAGCGCGTTCGCGCATCAGAATATCGTCGGCGGTGATATAAGGTTCACACTCGGTGCCGTTGAGAATTAGGGTCTCAATCGGCTTGTCGTCGCGGGTACTAAGTTTGACCGCCGAAGGAAAGCCCGCGCCACCCATGCCCGCGATACCGGCTTGGCGAATACGGTCGATCAAATCGATTTTACTTAAGCTGCGAAAGTCTTCTACGCCGCTGTGTTTGACCCATTCGTCTTGGCCATCGGTGTCGATAACGATACAGTTGCCGCTCATCCCAGATGGATGGGGGATCAAGCGGGGCTCAATAGCGACGACCGTGCCAGAGCTTGGTGCGTGGACTGGGGCACTGACAAAGCCTTTTGCTTCGGCAATCATTTGGCCTTTCAAGACGCGGTCGCCGACGCTAATGATCGGGCTAGCTGGCGCGCCAATATGCTGAGCCAAGGGCAAGATCAGCTGCGGTGGAATGCCGGCAGCTTGAATAGGTGACTGCAGGGATTGCTGTTTGTTTTCTGCTGGGTGTATACCGCCGTGAATATCCCATACTTTTCTCATGCGTGGGCTCCACTGCGGTCGGTGGCGATCAGGTCTTCGGGAGGCTTAGGTTTGTCCCAGTGCCATGTTTGCAAGCTGGTTTCGATGGGGCGCATTTCTATACAGTCGACGGGGCAGGGTTCAACGCAAAGATCACAACCAGTGCATTCACTGGCGATAACGGTGTGCATATGTTTGGCGGAGCCTAGTATGGCATCGACGGGGCAGACTTGAATGCACTTGGTGCAACCAATACATTCGTCCTCGCGAATATAGGCGACCGATGGCACCGACTCTTCGACGGCGTCGAGGGGTTTTGCTTCCACGCCAAGTAAGTCGGCCAGTGCGGCGATCGTCGCTTCGCCGCCTGGCGGACATTTGTTAATGTCGTCGCCGTCAGCGATTGCTTGGGCATAGGGTCGACAGCCGGGGTAGCCACATTGGCCGCATTGGGTTTGCGGTAGCAGGGCCTCAACTTGGTCGGCAATGGGGTCGCCCTCGGTTTTAAACTTCACCGCGGCAAAGCCTAGCAGGGCGCCGAACACCACACCGAGACTAACGAGTGCGAGCAATGACGCGATAAACGGGTTTTGGGCAATCAATTCAATCATTTTTTTATACCAAGCCGGCAAAGCCCATAAAGGCCAGTGACATCAAGCCGGCGGTGATCATACCGACCGCAGGACCTTTAAATGGCTGGGGCACATCGGCGGCGGCGATACGTTCGCGCATGGCGGCAAATAAGACTAATACCATCGAGAAGCCTGCGGCAGCGCCAAAGCCGTATAGGGCGGATTCGACAAAGCTGTGATCTTTGTTGATATTGAGCAGGGCAACACCGAGTACCGCGCAGTTAGTGGTGATTAACGGTAGGAAGACACCAAGAACTTTATATAACATGGGGCTAGATTTGCGTACTACCATTTCAGTGAATTGCACTACAACGGCGATCACTAAGATAAAGGTAATGGTGCGCAGGTACTCAAGGCCGAGGGGTACGAGCAACCACTCGTAGGTCAGCCAACTGCAAATCGAGGCTAGGGTGAGTACAAAGGTGGTAGCGCTGGACATGCCAATGGCGGTCTCCAATTTATTGGAGACCCCCATAAAGGGACACAGCCCCAGAAACTGTACCAGTACAAAGTTGTTAACCAGGATGGCGCCGATTAACAGTATTGAGTAGTCTGCTAACACAATTGTAGCCTCATGTAGTTCTGTGTTTACGCTGCGCGGAGTGGTGAGGCGCAGTGACCAGCTGTTTTGTGCTGCCTAAGACACTTATAGCTCGGATCTTAGTTTATTTCGATCAAGCGTTCAATTTAAAATCCTGTAACGCTAGCGCGCCGATGGGCCGCGCAGCGGCTTGAATTTACTGGATTTTCATTCCGGCCGTGGCGCCACTGTCGGGGCTGAGTAACCAAATATCTTGGTCGCCTGGGCCTGCGGCCAAGACCATGCCTTCTGATAGGCCAAAGCGCATTTTGCGGGGCTCGAGATTGGCGACCATTACCGTGAGTTTCCCCACTAGTTGTTCTGCAGTGTAAGCGGTTTTGATACCAGCAAAGACTTGACGCTCGCCGTGTTCGCCAAGGCTTAAGGTGAGGCGAAGCAATTTGTCGGCGCCATCAACGTTTTCAGCGGCGACGATCTCGGCTACCCGCAGGTCGATTTTAGCGAAATCAGGATAGGCAATTGTGTCAGCGATACCCATGTCTTTGTCCTTCGCCGCCTTTTTTGTTTTAGTTTTTGCTGGAGTTGTTGGCGCCGCGGCGGTGCTACTGTCACTGCTGGCGGCGACCATTGCCGCAACTTTGTCGGCGTCAACGCGACTCATCATTGCTTTGAAGGGCGCAATGGCGTGGTCTTGCAGTGGGCTAAATTCACCCTGCCATGTCAGTTTGCAGTTTAAGAAGGCTTCGGCTTGCACCGCCAGCTCCGGCAGTACTGGTAAGAGGTAGGTCATTAACACCCGGAAAATATCGATACACTGGGAGGCTACGTCGGCGGCTTGCCCTGCTGTGTCTTCGCTTTTTGCCAGTTTCCACGGTTCACAGGAGTCAAAATACTCATTGGTGGCGTCGGCCAGTGCCATGATCTCGCGCACCGCTTTACTGTATTCGCGCTGCTCGTAGAGTTCGGCAATGGCATCGCTGGCAGTAGTGACCCGCTTCCAAAGCGCTGGGTTGTGCTGTCGACTAGATAGTTTGCCGGCATTGCCTTTGTGTACGAATTTTGCGCTGCGGCTAGCGATATTGACGAGTTTGCCGACGAGGTCAGAATTCACTCGGTTGATAAAGTCTTCTAGGTTTAGATCGATGTCATCTACTGCGCCAGATAGTTTGGCGGCAAAGTAATAGCGCAGGTATTCGGCAGGCAGGTGCTCAAGATAGGTCTCGGCCTTAATAAAGGTGCCTCGCGACTTGGACATTTTCTTGCCGTTAACCGTTAAAAAGCCGTGGGCGTAAATGGCGGTAGGCTGGCGGAAGCCAGCAGAGTCGAGCATGGCGGGCCAGAACAGGCCGTGGAAATTAATAATGTCTTTGCCGATGAAGTGGTAGAGCTCGGCTTTCGAGTCGACACCCCAGTAGTCATCAAAATCGCGGCCATTGGCTTCGCACCAGTTGGCGCAGCTGGCCATATAGCCAATGGGCGCGTCTAGCCAGACATAGAAGAATTTGCCTGGGGCACCGGGAATTTCAAAGCCAAAATACGGCGCATCGCGGGAGATATCCCAGCTGTGTAGGCCCGCCTCTAACCATTCTTTGAGTTTATTGGCGATTTGTGGCTGCAGGGCGTCGCTGCTAGTCCATTGCCGCAGCAGATTTTCAAAGTCGCCAAGCTTAAAGAAAAAATGGGTAGAACTTTTCTCAATTGGGGTGGCACCAGAGATTGCCGAGCGGGGGTTGATCAGATCTGCGGGGGTGTAGGTCGCACCGCAGGCTTCACAGTTGTCGCCGTATTGGTCTTCGGTTTTGCACTTAGGGCATGTGCCCTTGATATAGCGATCGGCGAGAAATAGGTTTTTTTCAGGGTCAAATAGCTGGGTAACGTCTTTGCGCTCGATATGGCCATTGGCATCGAGGCGACGATAAATCTCCTCGGAGTAATGCTTACATTCTGGGGAGTGGGTGGAGTGGTAGTTGTCAAAGCGGATTAAAAATCCGGCCAAATCTCGCTCGTGTTCGGCTTTTACCCGGGCGATTTGCTCTTCTGGCGTAATGCCCAGTTTTTCCGCGGTGAGCATAATCGCCGTGCCGTGGGCGTCGTCGGCGCATAAATAGATGCAGTCATTGCCACGCTGTTTCTGGAAACGTACCCAAATATCAGTCTGGATGGATTCCAGTAAATGGCCGAGGTGAAGAGGGCCATTGGCATAGGGCAAAGCGCTGGTGACGAGGATCTGGCGCGACATGAGTGTCCTTGTTGTAAGCATGGCGGCGGCAGCGAAGTGGCTGGCGACGCGGGTGGATTCCGAGGCGCCATACTATAGCGTTTTTGGCCCACTCATGCATCTGCTATGGCGTTGTTCGATGCTTGTCTGCCGCGTATACTCGCCCGCTGATTAAAAGATTTATCTGAGCAGAGGCGGGAAATGGCGACAGAATTGGAATCTAGGGTTCGCGAAGCGTTAATGACGGTAGTTTTGCCGGGTTTGTCTGCGCCTTTAGCACAGTTCGCCGATATTCAATCTCTTGCGGTAAAGGGCGGCAGTATCGATGCGGTTATTGAATTAGGCTTTGCAGCGCGCAGCGCGCAACAGCAATACGAGCAAGTGCTGAGCTCCACGATCAAAACTTTGGATGGTGTTGCCGATGCCGCCGTGCGGGTGACATGGAAGATCGCCCCCTATGCCGCACAGCAAAATATTAAAAGCATGGAGAATGTCCGCAATATTATTGCGGTAGCCTCGGGCAAAGGCGGGGTGGGTAAGTCGACTACCGCAGTTAATTTGGCCTTGGCGCTGGTTGCAGAGGGGGCGCGAGTTGGCCTTTTGGACGCCGATATTTACGGCCCCAGCGTGCAGATGATGCTGGGTGTTGCCGACGGTGTGCGGCCTAAGCAATATGGCACTCATTATTTACTGCCGATCGAGGCGCACGGCGTGCAGTCGATGTCGATGGGCTATTTAGTCACCGAAGATACACCTATGGTGTGGCGGGGACCGATGGCAACCGGCGCGCTGCAGCAGTTATTGAATCAAACCTATTGGCAGGATTTGGATTATCTGATTATTGATATGCCGCCGGGAACCGGTGATATTCAGCTGACCCTGTCGCAAAAGGTGCCGGTATCGGGGGCAATTGTGGTTACCACCCCCCAGGACATCGCCCTGCTTGATGCCAAGAAAGGTATAGAAATGTTCCGCAAAGTATCGGTACCGGTGCTGGGTATTGTCGAGAATATGGCCGTGCATATTTGTAGTGAGTGCGGTCATCATGAACATGTGTTTGGTGAGGGTGGCGGTGCGCGAATGGCGAGTAATTATCAGGTGCCAATGCTGGGCTCACTGCCTTTGTCGATGCAAATTCGCAGTCAGGCCGATTGTGGTAAGCCGGTTATGGTGGCAGATCCATCTGGTGACGCAGCGGCCTTATATCGCAGTGTGGCAATTGGCATGACCGCGGAGTTGGCCAAGCGCCAGCGGGTGCAGAGCAACGCCTTTCCAAATATTTCTATCAGTGACGATTAATTCAATTTTATCAAGCCGCGGTTTATTAAGAAGGGGACACAATGAGTATCAAGTCGGATAAATGGATTCGCCGCATGGCTGAGAATGAGGGCATGATTGAACCCTTTGAACCGAGCCAAGTGCGGGCGCAGGGTGGCTCTAAGATTATTTCCTATGGCACTTCAAGCTACGGTTACGATGTGCGGTGCGCCAACGAGTTTAAGGTGTTTACGAATATCTACTCTGCAACCGTTGATCCCAAGGCCTTTGATGAAAAAAGCTTTGTGGATATCACTGCGGACTACTGCATTATTCCCCCCAATTCATTCGCGCTTGCACGCACAGTGGAGTATTTTCGGATTCCGCGCAGTGTATTGACGATGTGTTTGGGTAAATCGACCTATGCGCGCTGCGGAATAATTGTAAACGTCACGCCGTTGGAGCCCGAGTGGGAAGGTCACGTGACCTTAGAATTTTCTAATACCACTACATTGCCGGCTAAAATCTACGCTAATGAAGGCGTGGCGCAGATGCTGTTTTTTGAGTCAGACGAAATTTGCGAAGTGAGTTACAAAGATCGCGGTGGTAAGTATCAGGGGCAAACTGGGGTGACCCTGCCGAAGACCTAAGGCATGAGCTAAACGCTTGATGGGAGACGGTATACGCTAAGACCAGATAAATCTCCTGCGATTACAGAGTAGTCATGCCTCTGTAGGCCATTATCCATGTAAACCTAGGTCTGTACTCCGCTGCTAAGATGGGCTCCTGCCTTCGCAGGAGCGACGGCCGAATAAATTCTCTGTAGTTACAGGTACAAATCGGTCACATGGGTTACAGCTTAGCCCGGCCACATAGGTAGCACTTCCGCAGCTAGCCCCTAACTTTTTTACCGTTGAGGGTCGCGCTGAGTAACTCGAGGGAGTAGGTGTCGTCTTCGTCGGTTTGTTCAAGCCGAACGATCAAATAATTCCAGTCTTTTGCCAACCATACGATGGTTTCGCTGTCACTGCCTTCACGGCTGCGGCGCAGCTTGACGGTATTCAATTTGCCGACGGGGCTATCGATAATCTCTTCGCCGATTTTTTCTATTTGATAGGTTTTGTGTTTGCCGCGATTGACGACGGTTTGCACCATGGCGGTGTCGAAACGGCCGAAGATCAGCGCTTGGCGCATTTGTAGTTGGGCACTGAGTTGATCAAAGGTGCCTGGACTTAGCGGTGCAGTCCACGGTCTGCGGTATTTTGTATCGCTGGCCGAAGCTTTTGGCCAATCGAATTTAATTTTTTGATCTTGTCTACTGCTAAAGCTATTGCTGTATTCATAGCGCAGTGGGCGAAGGCCCATAGCGCCATCTTCAATGGTGCTTTCTTCGCTGACTTTGATAAACATGAGTTTGGCGTGTTGTGACAGCTGCCAATTATCTCCTTGCTTACTCAAGCTGCGTGTAGCCGTGGTGGTCAGGCTATTGCTACTAATTTTGTACTCAGCTTGGTAGGGGAGAATTTCACTTTTTGGGGCGACTGGAGTCTTAAGCTGCTCAGTCTTTGGCTGTTCGGCGTCAATTGGTTTGGCTTTAGTAGGTTGGACGGGAACTAGCATTTTGGGTCCAGTATCGGGGATTGCGCTGATGCCGCCGCCACTTGCCAGTGTATGGTTTGCTAAGGTGAAAAGTAGCAGTAGGGGTAGGCTAACCCTGCTGAAAAAGAATGCCATTTTCGGGTAAGACTTGCTCATCGAATATCGCCTTTGAGTTTTGCAAAACCAATCGCCCTTCAGCAAACCAGCGTGCCGCAAGAGGATAAATCGTATGCTCTTTGGACAGTACCCGAGTTGCAAGTGCTGCAGCATCGTCGCCAGGAAATACCGGTATTTTTGCCTGAATAATGGCTGGGCCACCGTCAAGTTCTTCGGTAACGAAGTGCACGGTGGCACCCGCTTCGCTGTCGCCTGCGTCCAGCGCCCGCTGATGGGTGTGCAGGCCAGGATATTTCGGTAGTAAGGATGGGTGGATGTTAATCAGCCGACCTAAATAGTGGCGAACAAAGCCGGGGGTAAGTATCCGCATAAAGCCAGCGAGCACCACCAAGTCAGCGTAATAGCTATCGATGCAGGCTTGCAGCGCCGCATCAAAGGCTTCCCGACTGGCGAAGAGTGTGTGATCGATGCAGGTAGTGGCGATGCCCGCTTGCTTGGCGCGTTCGAGGCCAAAAGCCTGTGGCTTATTGCTGATGACCGCGCAGATTTCGACGTTGGGTAGCAGCCCATCTCTGTTGGCATCAATAAATGCCTGTAGATTAGAGCCGCTACCAGATAGCAGTATGACAAGTTTGCAGGACATTAATTACATATCCGTAATTGTGACTTGCGGCTCGTCTTCCCCTGCTGCTTCAATGCTGCCGATCTCCTGCGCAATTTCACCTTGCTGGGTTAGCATGTCGATGACGGCTTCGGCGTCATCGGCGGCAACCGCCATTACCATGCCGATACCGCAGTTAAAGGTGCGGTACATTTCCCGAGCTTCGACGTTGCCTTGTTCTTGTAGCCAGTCAAAAATGGCTGGGCGCTGCCAAGTGCTGCTGTCGATGACGGCTTTGGTATTGCGGGGCAGAACGCGGGGGATATTGTCGAGCAGGCCGCCACCGGTAATGTGGGCAAGGGCATTGACCCTATACTGTTTGATCACCCGCAGCACCGGTTTGATATAAATCCGGGTCGGGGCCAGTAGCGTTTCGCCGAGGCTGCTGTCGCCAAAGGCTTGGTCTAAGGTGGCGCCGCTGTGCTCAATGATCTTGCGCACAAGGGAATACCCGTTGGAGTGGGGTCCCGAAGAGTTGATGCCAATCAGTTTGTCGCCGATTTTGACTGAGCTGCCGTCGATGATGTTGGCCTTTTCCACCACGCCAACGCAGAAACCCGCTAAATCGTAGTCATCGCCTTCATACATGCCAGGCATTTCAGCGGTTTCGCCGCCGACCAATGCACAGCCTGCTTGCTCACAGCCGGCACCAATGCCGCTAACGACGTTGGCGGCAATGTCGACATTCAGGGCGCCAGTGGCGTAGTAGTCGAGGAAGAAGAGCGGCTCGGCACCGGTTACCAGCAGGTCATTGACGCACATGGCGACTAAATCGATACCGATGGTGTCGTGAATACCAACATCCATTGCGAGTTTGAGTTTGGTGCCGACGCCGTCAGTGCCTGAAACCAGCACCGGCTCTTTATAGCCAGTTGGAATTTGGCACAGGGCACCAAAGCCGCCGAGGCCACTCATGACCTCGGGGCGACGGGTGCGTTTGGCAACATCTTTAATGCGTTCTACGAGCGCATCTCCGGCATCGATATCAACGCCGGCATCTTTATAGCTTAAGCTGGGCTTACTGGTGTCAGTCATAGTCGTTGGCTGTCCTCTAAGAGGGCGCCATTCTAGCTTGATTGTGAGTTTAATTCAGCAGCAAAAGCGCGACTTTTTGCCACTACTCACGACGATCTCCCGGTTGCTTGCTACAATGGCGGCTTACGACGGGCAAAAGGGCTTAAAACAAGTGAAGCAAATTATAAGGGTGTCGGTTGTTCTCTGGCTATTTGTCGTAGCGGGGGTGGGGGCGGTAATGGCCGGTACCGTGGCTAATTTATACGACGAGCAGTTGGTGGTGGAGTCTCAGTCGCCGGAATCCCTTAAAAAGGCCGCCGCTGAAGCGCTGGAAAGAATTTTTGTGCGGGTGTCCGGTCGCGGCGATGCGGGCCGCAATGCCGCTGTGGCGGCGGTATTAGCTAGGCCTGAACCTTTGATTACCCAATATCGCTATCAGCGCAGCAAAGATCAATACGGCGAAGATATACTGCAGCTTAGCCTGAGTTTTTCTCCTCGCCAAGTGAATGCGGAGTTGCAGTCGGCAGGTTTGCCGGTATGGTCGGCAAATCGACCTGCGGTATTAGTTTGGCTTTTAGCTGATACGGCTGAAGGGCGTCAGTTTGTGGGCGCAGATAGCCAGGGTGAACTCCTGAATGATTTAAAGGAAGTGGCGCAACGCCGTGGTTTGGACCTGCAATTGCCGCTATTTGATTTGGCGGACTCGACAAATTTAACGAGCGATCAACTTTGGCAGATGTCAGTGGATGATGTTCGTAGAGCGTCGGCGCGTTATTCGGCGCCATTTGTGCTGATGGGCCGCGCGTCCCAGTTTTCCACCGGACAGTGGATTGCGAGTTGGATGATATTGCAGGGTGACGAGGTAATCCGTCTAGAGAGCGAAGGATTAGATGGACGGGATCTGTTGGAAGGCCCAGTGAATTCTCTCGCCGACCTGCAGGCTTCAAAATATTCGGTGGTGGCTACTGGAAGTATAAATAGCGCTAATAGCTTAATACATATTAGTGGTGTCGCTAACTTTGCGGCCTACGCCGATATGATAACGTACTTAGAGGGCTTGGCGGTGGTTCAGCACGCCAATACGGTGTGGTTGTCAGATAATGAATTGATTTTAGAACTTGTATTAAATGACGATATGGAAAAAGTGAAACGCTTCCTCAATCTTGATGGTCAATTAGTGGAAGAGCCCTCTAGTGCGGTTGTTGCGGGCATTACGGCGCTGCCCATGCGCGGATTTTATCGCTGGTCGGGTAAACGTTTGTGAATGCTCTGCCCAAACCCCTGTGGGTAATTGTCGGCCTTGCGCTAATCGCATTAGTGATTCATTTATTGGCGCCCATATTAATGCCGTTTTTGCTGGCGGCGGTATTGGCTTATATGGGTGACCCCCTTGCTGACAGGCTGGAAGCACGCGGTATGGGGCGCACGTGGGCGGTAGTGGCAGTGTTCGCTGCGCTCAGTCTGGGCGGGGCGTTAATTTTACTGGTTACCCTACCGCTGCTGATTGAGCAGCTCCAACTATTAATGGAACGCTTATACGATGGCGTGCGTTGGGTACAGTCCACTGGCTTGCCTAAGCTGCGTGAGTATTTGGATCTGCCTGAACAAACTCGGCCAATGGCGAGTGCCCGGGAAGCGATTAGCGAGCACTGGGCAAGTGCCGGCGGCATTCTTTTTTATCTGTGGAATAAAATCAGTGGCTCTAGTCTGGCCTTGATTACGTGGATGGCCAATATGACCCTGGTGCCTGTAGTGACGTTTTATTTGCTGCGGGACTGGGATGTTTTAATGGCCGCGATTCGCAATTTATTGCCGCGTTCGATTGAGATTCGCACCGTCCAAATTGCCAATGAGTGTGACGAGATTCTTGGCGCCTTCGCTCGGGGCCAGCTACTTGTGATGTTGGCATTGGCGGTGGTGTATACCCTGGGTCTTTGGCTAGTAGGCTTAGATTTGGCCTTGATTCTGGGTTTGGCTGCTGGTCTAGCGAGTATAGTGCCTTATCTGGGCGTTATTGTTGGAATTGGTGCGGCGGGTACGGCGGCGTTTTTTCAGTTTGATGGTCTTTGGCCATTGGCGGGTGTGGCTGCGGTGTTTGGGGTCGGTCAGTTATTAGAGTCGATGTTGCTAACGCCATTGTTGGTTGGGGATAAAATTGGTCTACACCCAGTAATGGTTATTTTTGCTATTCTGGCGGGTGGTCAGCTGTTTGGCTTTGTTGGCATATTGTTGGCCCTGCCTTTTGCAGCAGTTATTAAGGTGATGATTAACCATTTACATGAATATTATAAACAATCCGGCTTCTATGGTGCTGTTCCCGTGTCGACGGAAGAGCGGGAGCTTGGTGATTGATGGCTAGTCAGCAACTACCATTAGCCCTAAAGCTCGACAACGATGCTACTTTTGACAACTTCTACATTGCCGACGAGCACCGCCTGTTGGTTAATCAGCTTCGCCTGCAGGCAATAGCGCAGGGTGAAAAGTGGATTTATCTGAGCGGTGGAGTAGGTCGCAGCCACCTCTTACAAGCCTGCTGCCATTTAGCAGACGCGAATGGCCTTTATGCTCGCTATATCCCACTTGCCGACGTCGTGGATTATGAACCGGAGGCCCTGCTGGAGGGCTCAGAATATTTGGATTTGCTCTGTTTGGATGACCTTGATGTTGTCGCGGGACGAGAGAATTGGGAGCGGGCACTGTTTAATTGTTACAACCAAATGTTAGCAACGGGGGCCCGTATGTTGGCGGCCTCGGCTAAGCCGATCGCTCAGCAGGGGATTGCGCTGGCAGACTTGCATTCGCGCTTACAAAGCTTCAGTGTATACGGACTGCGTGATTCAGATGAAACGGTGCGACTTGCGGCATTCCAGTTTCGGGCTAAACTGCGAGGTATAACTATTTCAGACGCTGTAGCTGAATATATTTATATGCGTTGCCAAAGAGACCTTGCGAGTTTGTTTGGTATATTGAATACTCTGGACCAAGTCAGCTTGGTGGAGCAGCGAAAGTTGACTATCCCATTTATAAAAAAAGTAATGGATTGGTGAGCGATTTTTTATTATAAAATTTGGTAATGGCCCTAAATACGACTATTTTTAGCGTGTGCATGGGAACTTGCCAGCGTGTAAGTGTTCGGAGTGCTGATTTTAGTGGTGCATTGTATGCGGGGTCGCGTGGTAAAATTACACAAAATCAGGCGTGCAAGCATTGAAGCTCGTGTTATTCTGAGTTCATGGCGTGCTTTCACGGCATAGCAAAGGAAGTTTCTAAAAAAATGAAGGGGAGTGTTATGCGTAAATTTCTATTAGGTGCGGCCGTTGCAAGTTGCATGTTGCCAACAGTGGCGTCTGCAGCTGAGGAAGGTACTTGGTATTTAAACCCAGCTATTGGTTACCAAGTGTTTGATGGTTCGCGCGACTTAAGTAGTACCGAAGTTGCTTTGTTCGGTGCGGAATATGTTCTCAGCAAAGACTGGGGTGTTGAATTGCGCGGCTTGTACAGTGTTGCGGCGAGCGATCGCAATATTCGCGCTTTAGATCAAAAGATCCTTGGTAGCAGCGTTGATATGCTGCGCTATTTCAGCAACGACAGTAAGTTCACTCCTTATGTTGCGGCTGGTATGGGTGTAATAGAGGCGGATTACGAAAGCGGCCGTTATGACAGCCAGACACAGCTAAATGTGGGTGGTGGTGTACGTTATGCGATTGACGAGAAATGGTCGGTTCGTGGTGACACGCGTTTGGTTTATGGTACTGACCATGAAACTCGCGACGGCAACGCGTCGATCGGTTTGAGCTATGCGATTGGTGCGTCTGCGCCTAAGCCAGCGCCAATGCCTATGATTGCTGACTCTGATGCCGACGGCGTAGAAGATGGTGTTGATCAGTGTCCAGGTACACCTGCAGGTGTTGCTGTAGACGCTAGAGGTTGTGCTTTGGATAAAGACGGTGACGGCGTGCCTAACTACCGTGACAAGTGTCCAAATACGCCTGCTGGTCGTCAGGTTGATAAATTCGGTTGTAAGTTTGTGCTTAAGCACACCGAAAGCATCAAGCTTGAAATCAACTTCCCGAACAACTCAGACGCGATTCCAGTGGCTTATGCGAGCGAGCTGAAAAAGGTTGCTGAGTTTATGAAGAAGTTTGGCGGCGTGAAAACCGTTGTTGAAGGTCATGCGGACAGTAATGGCGCGGCATCTTACAACAAACAGCTGTCTCAGCGTCGTGCTGATGCTGTGCGCAATGCACTGATTCGCGATTTCAATATTGCAGAGAATCGTCTCAGCGCAGTTGGCTACGGTGAAGAACGTCCGATTGCTGACAACAAAACTGCGGAAGGCCGTCGTGCTAACCGTCGTGTAGTTGCGGTAATGCAGGCTGAAGTTGCTGAATAAACTTCAGTAATCGCTGTAAGAGAAGGGGCTTCGGCCCCTTTTTTATGCTTGAATGATTTGTATAAAGCGCTAGTGAACGCGCTACCACGAAATAAATGTCTGTATTCCTACCTTGAGAGTTGAATTTTCCCTCGGTCATCCCAGTCGGTTTCTGCCTGCTTTGATTGCTTGGTGATTTGCTCTGCCACGAATAGCGTTCGGCTAGGCTTGAGTGCTCCCACTTTGGCTGTCGATCTAAACTGAGCTGGTTTAGGGCTTTCGCATCGATTGAATTACCCCCGACACCCCTTACTTTTCGGGACCTCTTCGAACTGGCACGGTTCTTGTAGATTCTAGTCAGATAGCGCCGCAAACCGGTAACAAATCACCATAATGGTGCGCTTTGTAGTGGCCTGTAATTGTCCGTGTGCTCCAATTTGGTGCTGCGGTGAAAAGGGGAGTTATAGATGATCTTTGGCCGTAAGAATCGGAAACCAATAACGATCACTGACAAGAAAGTTGTTGAGTGGAAATACGCTGTATGCGGTTATTGCTCGACAGGCTGCTCAATTGAGGTTGGCTTGAATGCCCAGGGTAAGCCCGTGACGAGTAGAGGAAAAGGAAATGCGCCCGTTAATCAGGGCAAGTTATGCATTAAGGGCATTTTTGAGCATGAATTGAGTGATAGCGCCGGACGCGGCGTGGAGCCCCTGATTCGCAATAAAATCTATGACGCATTTCAGCCGACCAGTTGGGATGCAGCGCTCGATAAAACCGCAGCGGAGTTTATGCGGATACAGGAAAAGTATGGTCGCGACAGCGTAGCGGTTGTGTCTACTGGCCAGTTGCTGACGGAGGAGTTTTATACCCTAGGAAAATTGGTGCGCGGTGTTATTGGCACCAATAACTACGATGGCAACACCACTCTCTGCATGGCGTCAGCGGTTTCAGGTTATAAGCGGTCCTTTGGTGCAGACGGCCCTCCGGGCTGTTATGACGACTTTGAAAATACCCACTGCTTAATGGCGTTTGGTTCAAATTTACCAGAGCAGCACCCCATTATTTATTGGCGTTTAAAGGAAGCGCTGGAAAAACGCAAATTTCCGCTGATTGTGGTCGACCCCAGAGTTACCATGTTCGCCCAGTTTGCCGATATCCACTTGCCGATTACCCCCGGTACTGATCTCGTCTTATTGAATGCGCTTGCTCATGTTATTTTGGCTGAGGGCCTGCAGGACGAGGCTTATATTCAAGCCCACTGTAACGGTTTTGATGAATTGAAAGCGACCGTTGCCAAATACGATCCCGTTACCGCATCGCGGATCTGCGGTATCGATGCCGATATGATTAAGAACGTGGCGAGAATTTATGCCAAGGCGCCATCGGCGATGAGTATCTGGACTATGGGTATCAACCAAAGTACCCATGGTACCGATGGTGTTTGCGGTATCAATAACCTCAATTTAATTACTGGTAACATCGGTATTCCCGGTGGCACCAGCTTGTCAATAACCGGCCAGTGTAACGCGATGGGTACGCGAGAGTGGTCGTCTTGCTCTGGTTTACCAGGCTACCGAGCCCTAGAAAAGCAAGAGCACCGCGATGAGGTGGCCAAGTTTTGGGGTATTGATGAGAGTTTCTTCCCAGCCAAGCGGGGCTTACAGCAAACGGATATTTTTCCGGCCATAGAATCTGGTGAAATAAAAGCTTTGTGGATTGTCGCGACCAATCCCTTAACTTCTATGCCGAACCAGCCTCGGATAAAAAAGGCACTTGAAAAACTCGAGTTTATGGTCGTGCAAGACGGCTATAAAGACTGTGAGACCGTCAACTTTGCTCATGTGTATTTTCCCGCAGCAGTGTGGGGCGAAAAAGAGGGTGTGCTGACAAATACCGAGCGCAGAGTGAACTTGGTGCGTAAATTCGTTGAGCCACCGGGTAATGCTAAAGCCGACCACTGGATTTTCAATGAGCTGGCGAAACGGTTTGAGCGCGGCCGTGCAATGACATTCCCGGACAGTACCTCTGATATTTTTGATGAGATGAAGCAGCTATCCAAGGGTGCTGCGCGAAACCTTGATATCTCCGGCATGAGTCACGATCTGATTGAATCTCAGCGCGGTATCCAGTGGCCAATGCGGGAGGGCGACGATACAGGTAATCCGCGCTTGTATAGCGATGGCATTTTCCCGTCACCGAATGGCAAAGCCAATTTATTGGCTATGGACTATATCGAAGACAATGAAGTGCCCGATGACAGCTATCCGTTCTGGCTAAACAGCGGGCGGGTAATTGAGCATTTCCACACCCGTACTAAGACCGGCAAAATCGGCAATCTAAACAAGTTTAGCCCAACGCCATATATGGAAATGAATCCCGATTCTGCGCGTGAACAGGGCGTTAAGCACCAGAGTTATGTGCGTTTGGTGTCAAAGCGCGGCGATGCCGTGGTGATGGTCCAGCTTACCCAGCGGGTACCCCACAATATGGTTTTTATTCCAATGCACTACCACGACTGTGTAAATCGCTTGTCATTGGGCTTGCTTGACCCTTACTCGCGTCAGCCAGCCTTTAAACAGTGTGCAGTGCGCATTGAACAGATCGACCAGAAAGAAGCTGGACGTCTAAATGTAGAGCGCAGGGCGTATTAATTGGCGCGGCGATTAGTCGCGCAGAACACCGAGTAGATTGTCATATTGTTTTTAGAATAGCCTCGTATCACCCTAGTGCGAGGCGTTCGTCAAAAGGTCTTAAATATGTGGAAAGTTAGAGATGATGAACCCAGTTACGCCTTTCTCAAAGAACCAACTGCGCCAGAAGTAAATTATTACGAATCCCCCATCGACCTAATTGCTCGTACCGGTGGGGCTTTGCCTGCTGGTCGTGAAATGTTTATCAATGAAGAGCCTGGAGTTGGCAATAACCCCAATCGCAATAAGCAGCACGCGTTCCACTTTACCGCAGACAATTGCATTGGCTGCCATGCCTGCGAAGCGGCCTGTAGCGAGAAAAACGACAACCCAGCGCATATAAGCTTCCGTTCTGTTGGCTATGTTGAGGGTGGCACTTACCCCGACTTTAAACGCATGAACATCTCTATGGCCTGCAACCACTGTGACGATCCAGTGTGCTTAAAAGGCTGCCCAACTCGCGCGTATACCAAGCACGTAGAGTATGGCGCGGTGCTTCAAGACCCTGAAACGTGCTTTGGTTGCGGATATTGTACCTGGGTCTGCCCCTACAACGCGCCTCAGCTCGACCCGATAAAAGGGCAGGTTTCTAAGTGTAATATGTGTGTAGATCGCCTCGAGGTAAACCTTAAGCCTGCGTGCGTGTCTGCGTGTTTGGGTAATGCGCTTAATTTTGGCGTAGTCGAAGATTTGCCGGAGAACAGAGAGCAAGCAAAATTAACGATCCCAGGTTTCCCTGATCCCGAGATTACCCACCCCAATATCCGCTTTCAGCAAATTAAGAATATGCCTGACGAGGTAACCCGCCCCGACGGTATGGAAGTGAAATACCACAAAGGCGACGACGGACAATATCGCCCAGTTGTTGATCAGAAAAAAGGCGTAGAGAAAAAGTGGAGCTTTAGCAAACTCAGCTCACGGGAGAATCCGCTGGTCATATTTACCTTGGTCGGCCAAGCGGCGTTCGGCGCTTTTTTATTGAGTTTCCTTGGCGCGCAGCTAGGTATAGATAGTATTGTCGCTGTTCGCGATTCGGTGATGTATGTGCCCTTAATCGCGGTAGCAGTAGGCTTAGCTGGTCTGGGTATGCTGATGTCGGCGACGCACCTTGGTAAGCCATGGCGTTTTTATCGAGGCTTTAATAATTTGCGTCATTCGCCAGTATGCCGCGAGGGCTTGGGTATCTGCTTGTTCATGGTATTTGCCGGTCTGCATTTATTGGCGATGTTACCTGAAAATGCTGTGTTTATTTCTATTATGGGTGAGTGGGGTAGCTTTCGGGCAACTGCATCGGCTATGGGCTTTTTAGCGTTAATCGCCGGGGCAGTCGGTATTTATTATATGTATCGTTGCTACCGCATACCGGCTCGGCCATTCTGGAACCACTGGCAGACTGGTAGTTCATTTTTGGGCACAGCGCTTAGTTTAGGCGGCGTGGTATTAGGGGGCATCGGCGTGCCAACATTAACATTGCTTGGTGTGGACGCGCTGGGGCTCCTAAAACTATGCGTGCTGAGTGTGGTTGTAGGCTCAGCTCTGGAAGGCTTTGGTTTGTGGCGTCATGGCATTGCTATGGATAAGGCAAACAATGAAGGCAGTGTGTCCCATTATATTCAATGCACGCTGTTCGGTAAGAGTTATACCTTGCGCAATCTAATGTTGTTGGGCAACTTCGCTATCGCGATTATTCTGCTAGGTACTGCCGAAGCTGGGCTGCTGAGTTTGGCGGTTAGCGCGCTATTGTGTGTCTCAATAATGGTAACCGCACTTATTGGCCGCTGCTTGTTTTATGTTTTGGTAGTGCCGACAACCATGCCTGGTGCGTTCTTTTGGAAGAACAAAGACTTTGAAGAGCATGCCAGAGATATTGGTTTGGCCAATATGCCCCAAGTGGGCGTTGTAGCGCACGCGCACTAATGAGGAAGAAGATAGCGAAGAGCTATTCTTCGCTATCTTCTTTTAATTACACATGCCGAGGTTAACGAGGGCCGATGGATAGGGCCAAAATCATACTTAACTCGGCCATGGAGCGGCCACTCTCCTGCTGCATTTCATTAAAGGCTAGCTGCACCTTCTTGAGATCACGCTGAGCAGTGACTTGAGTTTTATCGATGATGCCAACGCTGAGTAATGCTGTGCATACGTCGCGGCTTAAAATGAAGGTGTCCTTACCACTAAAACGCAGAAAATACTGGCCAGAATTCCCGCCAAGGCGACTGCCATGTTTTTTCAGGTACGCCCACAAGCCAGTAATATCGTCGCTAGGCCAATTAGCTAAAAATTTGCCAAAACTACCGTGTTCGCGCTGGATGTCGAGTATAAACAAGGCATTGTCCTGAACCGATTTAACCTTGGTTAAATTGCGCACAATGCGTTGGTCGGTGGCCATAGTTTCAATCTCTTCTGGTGATCGCGACGCCACCCAAATGGGTAAAAACCCATTAAACACCTCCTCAAATCCTGGCCACTTGAGTGCAATGACTCGCCATACAAAGCCTGCCCGAAACACGCATGCTGCCATTTCCGCCAAAAACTGTTTATCTGGGATAGCGCACAGTTCTTCAGGAGTGAGGGTGCTGGGCAGCTTGTCTTCAATAGCGGCTAGTGTGCCGTGCTGGGCCAGCGCACGCTCAAGAAAGGTGTTGTAAAGTGTCGCCATAATGTGGAATCTCTTGGTGCGGGGCTATTCTGCTAGCCTAAAAATGTGTGCGCAATCGTCATAGTTGCTGTCGCGTACTGCAGACGGATGATAGTGGTTCAGCCCCAGAGGTGTTTATTATAGGGCAAATATGGGCATCGTATCGCCAATACGGCAATGACATATCTTAATCAAACCGGCAGTTGCTTATACGATCAATAATGCCATTGCGATTTAAGATTGAACGCAGGAATGAATAATGACCGAAACAAGCTGGGATCATAGCGTAGACGTATTAATTGTTGGTAGTGGTAATGGTGCGCTTACCGCTGCCCTTAGTAGCTATGAGATGGGTGTGAAGGACGTTCTAATTGTCGAAAAATCAGCCGAGATTGGCGGCACCAGTGCAACGTCGGGCGGAGGGGTATGGATTCCCTGTAATCGCTATGCCAAGGCTGCTGGGGCCGACGATAGCTTTGATGACGCCAAAGCTTATCTATTAAATACCACGCCAGCAGGCGCCGTGCCTGAGGAAATGGTCGATTGCTATTTGCGCAACGGCCCGAAAATGATCGACTTCTTGCACGAGCGCAGTGATGTTCGCTACGAGACCTTAGAACACTACCCCGATTACTATACCAATATAGAAGGCTCGCGCACTGGACACCGTTCAATGGAGCCCGCGCGCTTTGACTCCTCTTTGCTGGGCGATGATGTGAAACGGCTGCGCCCCTCGCATCACATGATGCGCTTGTTTAATCGAATTTATTTTACTCAGGTGGAGGCGGC